>NZ_JBEZEV010000006.1:0-145759 GCF_040649055.1 Micromonospora sp. NPDC049060 | reverse complement strand
GCCAGGGTCACCCCGTCGACCGTCGGCACGTGCTGTGCGGCGGCCCGGCGGGCCAGCTCGTCGTTGAAGTCGGCCAGGGTGCCGGTCCGCCGGGCACGGGGTCGACGCGTTTTTCCCGACGTGGGGCACCCGGAGCCCCCGGAACGCATAGCCTCAAGCGGGGGCCGCCCGGCCAGCAACCGTCCGTGCAGAGGGGGTCGTGCGTGCGTCCGATCCGACCCGGTGACCGTGGACCCGCGGTGACCGAGATCCGTACGGTGCTGACCGGCCTCGACCTGCTCGTTTCGACGGCACCGGGCGCCGACGAGTTCGACACGCACACCGAACGGGCCGTGCGGGCCTTCCAGCAGTCGCGTGGGCTCAGCGTGGACGGCCGGGTCGGTGCGGAGACCTGGCGGGCCCTGGACGCCGCCCGCTGGCGGCTGGGCGCCCGCACGCTCTACCACGCGGTCCCGGAGCCGCTCACCGGTGAGGACGTCCGCTCGCTCCAGGAGCGGCTGCTGGAGATGGGGTACGACGTCGGGCGCGCGGACGCCATCTACGGCGTACGGACCTCCCGGGCGGTCGCCCAGTTCCAGCGCGAGGTCGGGCTGACGCCCGACGGCTCGTGCGGTCCGCACACCATGAACGCGCTACGCAGGCTCGGCCGCAAGGTCGTCGGCGGGCGGCCGCAGTGGCTGCGCGAGTCCGACGCCATCCGGCAGTCCGGCCCGGCGCTGGTGGGCCGGACCGTCGTCATCGACCCCGGGCACGGGGGCACCGACCCGGGGGTGGTGGTGCCGGACGGGTCGCTGCGGTGGACCGAGACGGACCTCGTGTACGACCTGGCCAGCCGGTTGGAGGGCAGGCTCGCCGCCGCCGGCGTCCGGGTGCAGCTCACCCGTGGGCCGGCCCAGGAGGACTGCCTGCCGGACGTCGACCGGGCGGAGCTGGCCAACTCGCTCGGCGCCGACGTGTTCATCTCGCTGCACGTCGACGAGCACGTCAACCCGGCGGCCGAGGGGGTGGCGACCTACCACTACGGCACCGACAACGGGGTGACCTCGGCGACCGGGGAGCGGCTGGCCGGGCTGGTGCAGCGGGAGATCGTCGCCCGCACCGGGCTGCGCGACTGCCGTACGCACGCGAAGGCCTGGGACCTGCTCCGGCTGACCCGGATGCCGGCCGTACGCGTCGAGGTCGGCTACCTCACCTCGCCCACCGACCGGGCCCGACTGGTCGACCCCCGGTTCCGGGACAGGGTGGTGGAGGCCGTCGTCGCCGCCGTGCAGCGCATGTACTTCCCCGTCGAACGCGACGTCCCCACCGGCTCGATCGACGTGAGCGCGCTGCGGGCGGTGGTGGCCGCCGGCACGGTCGTCGACTGAGCCGCCTGCCGACTCCCGACCGGGCTCCGCCGCCGGGGCCGGACGCGCCGGCGTCAGATCAGCCGGCGGTCGAGCGGGTGGCCGGGGCCGGACGGACCGGGCGGAGCAGCGTCTCGGGGCTCATCGAGCCGAGCAGCTTCTCCAGCGCGTACTCGACGTCGGACTTCCAGCTCAACGCGGTACGCAACTCCAGCCGCAGACGGGGGAAGCGCGGGTGTGGGCGGACCGTCTTGAAGCCCACGGAGAGGAAGAAGTCGGCCGGGGCGACGCAGGCGCCGGCGGGGTCGGCCGCGTCGCCGAACTTGGCGTCGCCGAAGGCCTCGATCGCCTTGATGCCGCGCTTGGTGAGGTCCCGGGCGACGCCCTGGACCAGCATCCGGCCCAGCCCGCCGCCGGCGAAGGCGGGCACCACGTTGGCCGTCATCAGCAGCGCGGCGTCGGCGGAGACCGGGGAGGTGGGGAAGGCCATCGAGCGGGGCACGTAGGCCGGCGGGGCGTACAGGACGAAGCCGGCCGGCATGCCGTCGACGTAGACGAGCTTGCCGCAGGAGCCCCACTCCAGCAGCGTCTGCGAGACCCAGGCCTCCTTCTCCAGCCCCGGGTCGCCCGCGGCACAGGCCCGGTCCGCCGAGACCGGATCAAGCTCCCAGTAGACGCACTGCCGGCACGGGCGGGGCAGGTCCTCCAGGGTGTCGAGGGTCAAGCTGACCAGACGTCGCGACATTGGTGTATCCCCACATTAGGCTCGGAGGTGAGACCGGCACGGAACGACGACACCGCCTACCTGCCCCCGACGAGCGATCGTACGCCGCAAACGGACGCTGCGGGAGGGGACGCGCGAATGCCTCTCCTTCCGGGGCGCCGGCCGGGGTCCGCGATGTGGACGCCGGTCACTTAGCGGTTACACCCCTGGCAGACGGCGACTAGGATCGACACTCGGCGCCCCGCGTCGCCATGGTCGCAGGTGCCCCGGGTACGCCGGGGCGGGAGCCACCCGAGCAGCCATCGAGGTGATGTCATGACCGGCACGACGCTCGACGACTACACCGACCGGTACGCCCGCCGCGTACGGGGCATGACCGCCTCGGAGATCCGCGCGCTCTTCGCGGTGGCCAGTCGGCCGGAGGTGGTCTCGCTCGCCGGTGGCGCCCCCTACATCGCGGCGCTGCCGCTCGACGCGGTCGGCGAGATGCTCGGCCGGCTCGGCGCCGAACACGGCGCCACCACCCTCCAGTACGGCATCGGCCAGGGCACCCTGGAGCTGCGCGAGCGGATCTGCGAGGTGATGGCGCTCTCCGGCATCGACGCCGCCTGCGGCGCCTCCCCGGACGACGTGGTGGTCACCGTGGGCGGGCAGCAGGCCCTCGACCTGGTGGCCCGGCTCTTCCTCGACCCCGGGGACGTGGTGCTCGCCGAGGGCCCGACCTACGTCGGCGCGCTCGGAGTGTTCCAGGCCGCCCAGGCGCAGGTCGTGCACGTGCCGATGGACGACGACGGGCTGATCCCGGAGGCGCTGGAGGCGGCCATCGCCGAACAGGCGCGCGCCGGCCGGCGGGTCAAGTTCCTCTACACCATCCCGACCTACCAGAACCCGACAGGCGTGACGCTGACCGAGCAGCGGCGGGAGCGGGTGCTCGACATCTGCGAGCGCGCCGGCCTGCTTGTGGTCGAGGACGACCCGTACGGTCAGCTGGGTTTCGAGGGGGACGCGCCGGCGCCGCTGCGCGCGCGGCGCCGCGACGGGGTCTTCTACCTCAGCACCTTCTCGAAGACCTTCGCCCCGGGCCTGCGGGTCGGCTGGATCCTCGCGCCGCACGCCGTCCGCGACAAGCTCGTCATCGCCAGCGAGGCGCAGATCCTCTGCCCGAGCGGCTACGCGCAGGCCGCCGTCTCCACCTACCTCGGCACCATGCCCTGGCGGGAGCAGCTCAAGGTCTACCGCGAGGTCTACCGGGAACGGCGCGACGCGATGCTCGCCGCGCTGGACGACCTGATGCCCGCCGGCACGACCTGGACGACGCCGGGCGGCGGCCTCTTCGTCTGGGCGACCCTGCCCGACGGCCTCGACTCCAAGGCGATGATGCCGCGGGCCATCGCCGCCCGGGTGGCGTACGTCCCGGGCACCGGCTTCTACGCCGACGGCACCGGCAGCGGCAACATGCGGCTCAACTTCTCGTTCCCGTCCCCGGAGCGGATCCGCGAGGGCGTGCGCCGGCTGGCCGGCGTGATGGAGCAGGACATCGCCACGCGGCGGGTGTTCGGCGCGGTCGGCCGCCCCGGCACGCGGCGCGGGCAGGCCGGCGCGGACACGCCGGGACCCGACTTGGCATGATTCCGGCATGGTTCCCACCGCTGCCGACCGTTCCGTCGTGACCGACTCCGCCGTCACCGCCGACCTGCGGGTGCTGGTGCTCGCCGGCGGGCTCTCCTACGAACGTGACGTCTCGCTGCGGTCCGGACGCCGGGTGCTCGACGCGCTGCGCGCGGTCGGGATGGACGCCGAGCTGCGGGACGCCGACGTGGCGCTGCTGCCGGCCCTGAGCGCCGACCCGCCGGACGCCGTCGTGATCGCCCTGCACGGCGCCACCGGCGAGGACGGGTCGCTGCGTGGCGTGCTCGACCTCTGCGGCGTCCCGTACGTGGGGTGCGACGCCCGCGCGTCCCGGCTCGCCTGGGACAAGCCCTCGGCCAAGGCGGTGCTCCGCGAGGCGGGCATCCCGACCCCCGACTGGGTCGCCCTCCCGCACGACCGGTTCTCCGAGCTGGGCGCCGTGGCGGTGCTGGACCGGATCGTCGAGCGGCTGGGGCTGCCGCTCATGGTGAAACCCGCCCAGGGCGGTTCGGGGCTGGGCGCCGCCGTGGTCCGGGACGCCGCTTCGCTGCCGGCCGCGATGGTCGGCTGCTTCGCGTACGACCCCACGGCGCTGGTCGAGCGGTACGTGCCCGGCATGGACGTGGCGGTCTCGGTGGTCGACCTGGGCGACGGGCCGCGCGCCCTACCCGCGGTGGAGATCGTGCCCCGCAACGGGGTGTACGACTACGCCGCCCGCTACACCGCCGGCCGGACGACCTGGCACACCCCCGCCCGGCTGGAGCCGGAGGTGGCCGGTGTGGTGGCCGACGTCGCGCTGGCCGCGCACACCGCGCTGGGGCTACGCGACCTGAGCCGCGTCGACCTGATCGTGGACTCAGCCGGTCAGCCGCACGTGCTGGAGGTCAACGTCTCGCCGGGGATGACCGAGACCTCGCTGCTGCCGCTCGCGGTCCAGGCCGCCGGCCTGGATTTCGGCAGGATGGTCGGCACGCTGGTGGCCCGCGCCGCAGGCCGGCACCCCTGACCGACCGGTCCACCGGCCCACCTTCCGGGCGGGGTTCGGCGCTGGGGTGACGGCCCCGGCCGTCGCCCCGGCCGGTCCGCCGCCGCGCTGGCCGGACTGGCGGTGGCCACCTGGCTCGCCGCGCTGGCCAGGCTGTCCGCTGCGCGGCCACCCGGAGGTACTTCCTCGGGTGGCCGCCCCGGTTCTACGTCTGGCTGCCCGACCGTCGGGCGTCCGTGGCGGACGCCTCGCCCTCCGGCTCCTGCGCCGGCGGGGTCTCCTCCGCGGACTCGATCACGGACACCGCCTCGCCCTCCGTCGGAGCGTCTTCCGCCGGGGGCTGCCCGGTGAAGCTGGACGGGGCCTGCCACTGGATGCGCGGTGGCTCCGCCAGCGGTCGGCCCCCGAACTCCGCCAGCCAGGCGGCAACCATGGCGAGATTCTCCCGCCACCGCGCCTCGGAGATGGGCGGCAGGATGGAGTCCCACAGGGAGAGGAAGGTCCCCCGCAACTGGAGCTGCCCGTAGGGCCGGGCCAGGAACCACATGTGCAGGTGCGCCGAGCCGTCGCCCCAGCGGTTGACATGCACCCGGGCGACCCCGTCGAGGGACCGGATGGCCCGCTCCAGCCGTACGGTCATCACCCCCAGTTCGGCGGCGAGCAGATTCGGCAGGTCGCCGAGGTCGAGATGCGAGCGGGATTCCAGGATCAGCACCATCGGGAGTCCGGTGGGGCGGTCCATGGCGCGTACCCGCCATCGCTCACCCACCCAGATGTAGGCGTCGTCGGGGGCATTGCAAGCGGTGCATTCCCGGTTCCCCTCGCCCTTGCGCGGCGGCTCGACCGGGACCGGGTCATCGAGTTGCTTGACACGAAGGTCGCCCTCGAAGGGAAAGGACGGCCACTGGGTGAAGTCCGGAACGGAGGGAGGGGTGTCGTGCACGACGCTGACACTAACCGGTCTCGGCACCGCTGTCCCTACCCGAACGACCAGCCGGACGGCCCCAGTCCGACCATGACGGCAGAACCGAGAGCGGCTCTGTCCACAGGTATCCACAGGCGCCCACGGGTTGATGAGACGCCGGACACACGCCGTCATCCACAGGCTGCCACCCCGTTTCACGCGGGGTTTCACGTGAAACGGGGTGGCCTGTGGATAACTGCTGTGGATAACTTTCGGGCGCGATCGCGGATCCTTCGCCGGGGTGGAGTCGTCGGTTCCACGTGAAACGGAGGCATGCCGGGCGGGTTCCGTCATCGCTCGTCCGCTGCCGCTGAACGCCGTGGTCGGCATCGCACGGCACTCCCGGCAGTGCCGTGCCGCCATGGACCTACCCCGGCGCAGGGCGGCAGGTGAGCGGAAGGCACAAGCCGGCGTGTTGCGGCGAAGGCACCGAGCGGCGATGCCCCGATGCGTTCAACGAGCGCCAGGACCGGTTGCTCATTCGCGGCCGGGCCGGTGCGGCCGGGTGGGTGCGGCCGGGTGTGCAGCGTGTGCAGCCTGTCGGGAGGAAGCCTGGGAGCGAGGAGGTAAGCGGACAGATGCAGGAACGGGCCGGTGCTGATCGGCCACGCAGCAACCGCCGAGCGTTGATCCGAACCCGGTGGACAGCGGCAGCGTCCGCCCACGCGTGCTCGCAGTTGCCGTGGCCTCGTAGGTGGCGTCGGCTGACACTCGACGCAGGACGCGTCCGGCCGCCGAGCGGGTGGGCGGGCGGGCGGAAAGAGCGGAGAGGCCGGGAGACCGAGAATCCTGAACCGCTGAGACAACGGTGGCGGTGCGGGTACGCAGCCCGTGGCCGGCCCGGCATCGAGATCAGCCAGCAATGGAGCGGCCAGGACAAGCCGGTGGCCGGCCGGAGGTACTCCGCTTCGTCGGCCCGCCGCAGGTGCTGGCCGACCCGATGAGCGTGGCCGGTGAGAGGTGGGTTGGAGGGACCCCCACCCGCACGGAAAACTGCCGCGGATGGTCGGGGACAACCGGAACTATCAGAACGACCAGAACCCCCAAGAGGACCAGAGCGGCCAGGAGGACCAGAACGGCCAGGAGGACCAGACGGTCAGGAGAACTGGAACGGCCAGGACAGCCGGGCCACCCAGTAGCAGGGCCATCGGCGACGCGAGGCATCGGGCGTTCTTCCCGTGTCAGCGGGGTAGCCGTGCGCCCGGTCTTGATAGCGACGGCGAGCGGACCCCCCGGCCTCTCGCGGCGCTGAGCCGCCCGTCGAGTGGCCCAGCCCTGTGCTGGGTACCGATCGGCGGCGCCGAGGCCCTCAGCACGCGCTGAGCGTCGGCAACAGGCACCGAGGGCCGCCGGTGACGCGGCTGCGTCTCCCTTGGCGGCTTTTCCGCTACCGGTTCGCGGTCACTGAGGGGCGCAGCCAGCCTGAACCCGGTCGAGGTGCCTGCGGGCTCAGAGCTCCGCCTTCGTCTGTTGCCAACCAGCCGGTCGAGGCCTGACTGGGAAGCAGGGCCGGATGGGGAGCTCCGGCCCCGGCCTGCCCACCGCTTCGCGGATCGCAGGCCCGGCCCGTTTCACGTGAAACCGTCGAGCCGACTCAAGAAGCCGTCCTGACCCGATCCCGAGTTTCACGTGAAACGCCGTCGCCCTGCCCGGACTCCCTGTACGCGCTGCGGGGCGGCAACGGCATCTCGTCAGCCGCAGCGCATGCAACGGCCGCGTGATCCGGGATCACGCGGCCGGCAGTGGTGCCATTCGCAACGACGCGGGGCCCGGCCGTGAAGCCGAGCCCCGTCGCGCAACGCGGCGTCGTCCCGCAGGATTGCCGATCGAGGTCAGGCCTCCGGCTCCTCCTCCTGGCCGACGCCGATGAGGCCGACGATCCGCTCCAAGTCGTCGACCGTCGCGAACTCGATGGTGATCTTGCCCTTGCTCCGACCGATGTCCACCTTCACGCGGGTGTCGAACCGGTCGGAGAGGCGGTCGGCCAGATCCGTCAGGGCGGGAGCGTGCGGCTTCGGACGACGCTTGGCCGTCTCCTTCTTGCTCGTACCGTCGCTCAGGGCCAGCGCGACGATCTCCTCGGTCGCGCGGACCGAGATCCCCTCGGCGACGATCCGGCGCGCCAGCTGCTCCTGCGCCTCGGCCTCGTCGAGGCTCAGCAGCGCACGGGCGTGCCCGGCGGAGAGGATGCCTGCGGCGACGCGCGTCTGGACCTGCGCGGGCAGGTTGAGCAGCCGGATGGTGTTCGAGATCTGCGGGCGGCTCCGCCCGATGCGCCGGGCGAGTTCCTCGTGGGTGGCGCCGAACTCGTCCAGCAGTTGCTGGTACGCGGCCGCCTCCTCCAGCGGGTTCAGGTTCGCCCGATGGATGTTCTCCAGCAACGCGTCCCGGAGCATGGCGTCGTCGTGGGTGTCCCGGACGATCGCCGGGATGTTCTCCCGCCCCACGGCCTGCGCGGCTCGCCAGCGCCGCTCACCCATGACCAGCTCGTACTTTTCGTCGTCGAGCTGTCGTACGACGATCGGCTGGAGGAAGCCGACCTCCTGGATGGAGGTCTTCAGCTCCTCCAGGGCGTCCTCGTCGAAGACCTGGCGCGGCTGCTTCGGGTTCGGCACGATGGCGTCGACCGGGATCTCGGCGAACCGGGCACCCGGCACCGGGCTGAGCTCGGGCTGCGGCTCGGGCTGCGCCACCACCGGTGGGATCGCCGCGGCCGGTACCGGGCCGGTCGGCATCTGTCCCGCCGGCGCAGCCGCGGCAGTGTCAGCAGCCGCCTCCACGGAAGCTGGCGACTCCTCTGCGGTGGTCGGCTCGACTACGGCGGTCGGCGCCGGCCCGGTCGGGATGAGCGCCCCCAGGCCTCGTCCCAGACCGCCCCGAGGACGGTTCTTCATGCCACGCCTCCCAGCGACTGTTCCGCACTACGCATTCCGGCCCACCGGCTCCTTGACGCCACGCTCGGCGATCTCCTGGGCGGCTTCGAAGTAGCTCGTCGCCCCCCGCGATCCCGGATCGTAGGTCATCACCGACTGGCCGTAGCTGGGTGCCTCCGAGACGCGGACGTTGCGGGGGATGACCGCCTGGAGCACCTTGTCGCCGAAGTGGTTCCGCACGTCCTGCTCGACGGCGTCGGCCAGCCGGGTGCGCCGGTCGTACATGGTGAGCAGGATGGTGGAGACATCGAGCTTCGGGTTCAGGTGCTGGCGCACCAGGTTGATGTTGTTGATCAGCTGGTTCAGCCCCTCCAGCGCGTAGTACTCGCACTGAATCGGAATGAGCACCTCCTGCGCGGCCACGAGCGCGTTGACCGTGAGCAGGCCGAGCGAGGGCGGGCAGTCGATGAAGACGTAGTCGAAGTGGCCGGGGTAGGCGGCGATCGCCCGAGCCAGCCGGGACTCGCGGGCCACCACCGACACCAGCTCGATCTCCGCGCCGGCGAGGTCGATCGTCGCCGGTACGCACCAGAGGTTGGGGATCCCCTCGACGCCCTGGGCGACCTCCTCCAGCGGCACGCTGTTGATGAGGCAGTCGTAGACGTCCGGCACACCGGTGTGGTGCGGGACGTTCAGCCCGGTGGAGGCGTTCCCTTGCGGGTCCAGGTCGACCACCAGCACCCGGTTGCCGTGCAGGGCTAGCGCCACCGCAAGGTTGACCGTGGTCGTGGTCTTTCCCACGCCGCCCTTCTGGTTCGCGACGCACATGACCCGGGTCCGCTCTGGACGAGGCATCGTCACCTCGCCACTCGGATTAAGGATCTGCACGGCGCGCATCGCCTCCATAGCCAACGGTGGGTCATCCTCTTCGCGCGTCGGGGTTTCACGTGAAACGTACGCTGCCTCGGCGACTGCGGCTCTGGGGGAGCCGGCCGGGGGTGCGAACGGGTCGGTGACGGGAACGGGTTCGGGAGTCGCGTCCGGCACGGAGTCCGGGGTGGGCTGCTGTGGCACGGCGGACTCGAACCGCGCCGAGGCCGAAGGGTTGCGCCGAACGGACACCACCCGACCGCCGGCCGAATTGCCGGCCCGTGGCACGTCGGGCGCGGCGCGGGTCGCCGGAGGCTCCGGCACGACCGGCTCGGCGCCGCCCGGCCGGACGGCCTCGTCCCGGTCCGGGGGCCGGACGATCGGCCCGTCGGGCGACCAG
Organism: Micromonospora sp. NPDC049060; assembly: GCF_040649055.1. Classification (NCBI taxonomy): domain Bacteria; kingdom Bacillati; phylum Actinomycetota; class Actinomycetes; order Micromonosporales; family Micromonosporaceae; genus Micromonospora; species Micromonospora sp. NPDC049060. The sequence continues at coordinate 135,968 of NZ_JBEZEV010000006.1, read as the reverse complement.
CTCGGGTAGTCGGTTTCACGTGAAACGGGGTCGCCCGCTGGCCCCGTCACGCGTGGATCGTCGTACCTTCCGTCGTCATGCACCTGTCATCCCTGCCCGCTTCGGATGGTCGGTCCGCACCCCGTCAACTGGCCGTACGCGATCGCACCGCGGAGCGTACGGCCCGGCGGGAGCGGCGGGACCGGTGAACGTCCGTTGCCGCCCGCTCCACACTATCGACGCGCAGCCAGCCTACGGCTCACGGGCGCGGCCGGTCCACGTCGGGTTCTCATCCTTCCGTCCACCCGTACCGGTTCAACGACGCAACCGCCGGCCGGGAAGCCGGTAGGCGGACATCCCGCGCGGGTGTCCGAGAGGGACTCAACGCCGCCGGGAGCGGCCGCCGCGCGCGCTCTTCGCGGCCTTCGGGCGGGCCGGTCCGACCATCCGCTCCCGCACGATCTCCACCACCGTCGTCGGCGGGTCGATCACTCCCTCGCCGCAGCGGTGCACCTCGGGCTCACCGCCACCGAGTCGGGCCACGGTCTGCGCGTGCTCGGCGATCTCCTCCGCGGCGGACGCCCCCTTGAGGGCGATCAGCCGACCGCCGCGCACGGCCAGCGGCAGGCACCACGTCGAGAGCCGGTCGAGCGGTGCGACGGCGCGCGCGGTGACCACGTCTCCGCTCAGCGGACCGATGCCCGTCGACCCGCTCGCCGCCTCGTCGGCGCGCCCCCGGAACACCCGGACCATCTTGGCCAGCCCGAGGTGCTGCACCGCCTCGATGAGGAAGGAGGTGCGCCGGGAGAGCGGTTCGATCAGGGTCACCGTCAGGTCGGGTCGCGCGATGGCCAGCACCAGGCCGGGCAGCCCGGCCCCGGAGCCGACGTCGAGCACCGTCGCGCCCTCCGGGATGCGCTCGGCGACCGCCGCGCAGTTGAGCAGGTGGCGATCCCAGATCCGGGGCGCCTCGCGCGGGCCGATCAGGCCGCGGACCACGCCGTCGGTGGCGAGCAGTTCGGCGTACGCGGCGGCCAGGTCGAGGCGGTCGCCGAAGAGGGTGCGCGCCGCACCGGCCAACTCCGGCGGCAGCACCGCCACGGCCGGAGAAGCGCCCTCCGCAGCTACGGCCGAGGACGGGGGGTCCTCGGAGGTGTCGGTCGCTGACAGGACGCCCTCAGGGGCGACGGCCGAGGACAGGGCGCTCTCGGAGGCGTCGGTCGACGGCGCGGCATCCGGGGTCACGGTCGGCTCGGGCCGGACAGGCGACGGCGCGGCATCCGGGGTCACGGTCGGCTCGGGCCGGACAGGCGACGGCCCGGGCGGCGTGCCACCCGGGCCGTCCACGGCACCGGCCGTGGTGTCGTCGTGGGTCACCCGGTCAGTCCGCCGGCCGGACGATGATGCGCCGGTTCGGCTCGACGCCCTCGGACTCGCTCTCCACGCCGCTCATCGCGTTGACCACGTCGTGCACGCACTTGCGCTCGAACGCGGACATCGGCTCCAGGCGCACGGGCTCGCCGTGCTCCTTGACCTTCTCCACGGCGTTCTTGGCGACGGCGGCGAGTTCCTTGCGGCGGGTCGCCCGGTAGCCGCCGACGTCGAGCAGCAGCCGGCTCGGGGTGCCGGTCTGCCGGAAGACGGCCAGCCGGGCGAGCTCCTGGAGCGCCTCCAGGGTGGCGCCGCGCTGGCCGACGAGGTTCTGCAGCCGGCCGCCGACAACCTCGACGACGGGACGACCGGCGGAGACCAGCTCGTCGATGTCGCCGTCGTAGTCGAGGATGTCGAGCAGGCCCTCGACGTAGTCGGCCGCGATCTCGCTCTGCCGGAACAGCTCGCTCTCGCCGACGGCCTTCTTCTCCCGGGTGCCCGACTCCTCGTCGGTCTCCTCGGTCTCGCCGTTCACCGCGGTCGGCTCGGTCCCCTCCTCGTCCAGGGACTCGTCGGCGCGGGGGGTGCTGGTGTCGGTCACGGTCTCATCTCCGTAGTCGCTCGGCCGGACCGTCGGGTCCGCTGGTTTCCCGGGGCCGGCGGGAGGTCGCCGGTGCCCACGGGCACGTCTGTCGTACGGGCAGTTTCGCCCGTGGCCGCGCCGCGCGCGGCGGTTCCGCCCGGCGCCGGCCGTACGGCGGCTGCGCGGTGCGGAACGGGCCGCCGCCGGTCTCCCGACGGCGGCCCGGACGTTCTCAGCCCTGCCGCTTGGCGGGGCCCTTCTTCGGGTTGACCGGCTTGGCGCCCGGCTTGGGGCCGGCGACCTTCGGCGCAACCGGCTTGGCCGGGGCCGGGGGGGCCGACTTGGTGCGGCCCAGCAGGCCGCCCGTCTTCGCCGGCTGCACCGGGTTGCGGGACGAGGCGCCCGGCTTGCTGGTGGCGGTGGGCGGCGGCGGGAACTTCCGCAGCACCCACTGCTGCTGCGCGAGGGTGAAGAGGTTGTTGGTGACCCAGTAGATGATCACACCGATGGGGAAGATGGCCCCGGAGATGAGCAGCGACAGCGGGATGCCGTAGAGCATCAGCTTCTGGATCATCCGCTGCTGCGGGTCCTCGGCCCAGCCGGTCTTCAGGATCATCTGACGGCTGGTGAGGTAGGTGGTGCCCATCATCACCAGGACGAGGATTCCGGCGATGATCTTCACGGTGGTGCCGTTGGCGCCGAGCCGCGTCAGCTCCTCGGCGGTGGAGCCGAACTTGCCGGCGATCGGGGCGGTGAAGAGCTTCGCGGACGAGGCGCTCTCGAACTGGCTGATCGTCCAGCCGTAGAGGGTCTTACCGGCCTCGCTCTTGTCCGGGTTGAGCCGACGGAGCACGTGGAAGAGGCCCAGGAAGACGGGAATCTGGAGGAACATCGGAAGGCAGCCCATGAGCGGGTTGGCCTTTTCCTTCCGGTAGAGCTCCATCATCTCTTTCTGGAGCGTCTCCCGGTCACCCTTGTGCTTCTCCTGCAGGGCCTTCACCTGTGGCTGGAGCGCCTGCATCGCCCGCTGCGACTTGATCTGCTTGACGAAGACGGGGAACAGGATCACCCGGACGGTGACCACCAGGAAGATGATGGCGAGGATCCAGGCCCAGTTGGTGCCGATCACCGCCGGATCCGGCACCCCGACGAAGTCCCAGGCCCCGTGCCAGACCAGCAGGATCCACGAAATCGCGTAGTAGATCCAGTCGAGACTCAATTCTCAGGCTCCAGTCACATCGGCGCGGCGGCGGCCGCCCGGCTTCGGCACCGGGTCGTGTCCACCTGGGTGAAAGGGGTGGCAGCGCAACAGCCGCCGGGCCGTCAGGCCAGCTCCCCGGATCGCGCCGTGCACCGCCACCGCCTCCAGGGCGTAGGCACTGCACGACGGGTAGAACCGACAGCGGGCCGGCAGAGCCGGACTTATCCACCGACGGTACGCGATGACGGGCCCGCTCAGCACCCGGGCACCGATCGTCGTCGGCCGGGGCTCGGCCGGTCCGCTGGTCACCGGGACCGCCGCCCGCGGGGCGCCTTCGCGGCGACGATCGCCGCGTCCAGGTCGGCGCCGAGTCGCGGGTACGAGGCGTCGGCCGCGGCGGGCTGCGCGCGTACGACCAGGGTGCTTCCCACGGGCAGATCCGCCAGCCGCTCGCGGACCAGGTGCCGCAGGCGACGCCGGACCCGGTTGCGGACCACGGCGTTCCCGACGGCCTTGGACACGACGAAGCCGGCGCGGGCAGGTGCGGAGGGTTGCTCCGCACCGCTGCTCCGCGCCGGCTCCGGCGAGGTTGCTGTCGCGGCGTCGGGGGTTGTCGGCAGGCTCAGGTGGACGACGACCGCGCCACGGCCGGCACGTCGACCACCGCGGACCGCTGCGGCGAAGTCAGTGCTGCGCCGCAGTCGCTGTGCGGCCGCCAGCACGACTGCCCACGTCCCCCGGACCTGCCCCGGTCGGCCTCAGGCCGACAGGCGGGCGCGGCCCTTGGAGCGACGGGTCGACAGGATGGCGCGGCCGGCACGGGTGCGCATGCGCAGCCGGAAGCCGTGGGTCTTCGCGCGCCGGCGGTTGTTCGGCTGGTAGGTGCGCTTGCTCACGTCAGGCTCTCCGTTTTCGTACGCCCCGGGCGAGGGGTCGCCGGGATCGTGTGGTGGTCCAGGCCACCTCGGCGGTGGCCCCCGATCGGTGCTGCCCGGTGGCGCGGGACCTCGGCGATGCGGGGAAGCGACCGCGGACAGCAAGCACCTAACACCCTAGCAGAGGGCGAGAGAGCAGCCGTTCCAGCCTACGCAGGGCGGCAACGACCGTCAAACACCCTCAGCAGGGCGGACACCGGGCCCTCCCGGCGGACGGAGCGGCGGTTTTCGCTGATGTCGGCGAGGGTCGCCGCGCGTCGGCGGTTGATGGCGCGCCGACAACGCTGTTACCGTGCCCGATTGCGGTCAGCGTCGAAAGGTCCGGTCGTCGCCGGCGGGCAAGACCGGACAAGGTAGTGAATCGTTCGGCACGGTGAACCCGCTTCAGCGCCCGTTCAGGCAGGGGGCAGGTCCGACCCGCGTCCGGCGGGCGGCCACAATCGGTGCGTACACAGGCTGTGGATAACTTGTGGACGAGGACCGGTCGGTCGTCCGGTGGGTGTCGTTCCGCCCGCGCGTACGCGACGGGCCCGGGACGGCCGACCGGAGAAGACAGCGGCGTCGGCGGAGCAGAGGCGAGGGGGTGGCACGACGGTGACCGGTACGACCGACCTTGCCGCGGTGTGGACAGCAACGACCGACGAGCTCGCCGACGAGATCATCTCCGCGCAGCAGCGGGCGTACCTGCGGCTGACCCGGCTGCGGGCCATCGTCGAGGACACGGCGCTGCTCTCCGTCCCGGACGCCTTCACCCGAGACGTGATCGAGTCCCGCCTGCGCCCGGCGATCACGGAGGCGCTCACTCGCCGACTGGGCCGACCGATCCAGGTCGCGGTGACCGTACGCGTGACCGAGGACGGTTCCGGCCGCCCGGCGGGGACCGTCTACCGCAGTGTTCCCGAGCCGGGGCCGGCCGACCACGACGGCGGGCCGCCCGGCTACGCCGACGCCGGCTACGACGGGTTGCCCGGGCAGCGCGACGGCGGGGACCACGACGCCGGGCAGTCGCCACTCATCCCCGAGCAGGCGCACCCCCGGCGCCGGCCCGACGCGTCGTCGCCGGGCGACGACGGGCACCGGCCGGACGACCGGGACGGGCAGGAGGCCCTGTTCAGCACCGCCTTCGCCGAGCCGCCGCGCCCCGACCGGTCGGGGCCGCCGCGGCACCCGTCCGAGCGCCGGGGCTACGACGAGCAGACCGCCCGGCTGGACCCGCCGGCCGCCGACACCCGGGGGTACGAGCCGCGCTACCGCGAGGACGCCGTCTCCCCCCGGGACCAGCACGTGATCCGGGCCCTGCCCCGCGACACCGGCACGGACAACGGACCCGGGCGGGGTGGCGCGGATCACCGGCCCGGTGGCCGTGACGACCGCCGCATGCCCGGCGTCGACGGCGGGGGCAACCGGCTCAACCCGAAGTACATGTTCGAGACGTTCGTCATCGGCTCGTCCAACCGCTTCGCCCACGCGGCGAGCGTCGCGGTCGCCGAGTCGCCGGCGAAGGCGTACAACCCGCTGTTCATCTACGGCAGCTCGGGGCTGGGCAAGACGCACCTGCTGCACGCCATCGGGCACTACGCCACGACGCTGGGCAACGCGCGCTCGGTGCGGTACGTCTCGACCGAGGAGTTCACCAACGACTTCATCAACTCGCTCCGGGACGACAAGACCAGTGCGTTCCAGCGGCGCTACCGCGACGTCGACATCCTGCTGATCGACGACATCCAGTTCCTGGAGAACCGCGAGCGTACGCAGGAGGAGTTCTTCCACACGTTCAACACCCTGCACAACGCCAACAAGCAGATCGTGATCACCTCGGACCGGTCGCCGAAGCAACTCGCGACCCTGGAGGACCGGCTGCGTACCCGCTTCGAGTGGGGGCTGCTCGCCGACATCCAGCCGCCGGACCTGGAGACCCGGATCGCGATCCTGCAGAAGAAGGCGGCGCAGGAGCGCCTCTACGCCCCACCGGACGTGCTGGAGTTCATCGCCTCGCGGGTGTCGAACTCGATCCGGGAGCTGGAGGGCGCGCTGATCCGGGTGACGGCGTTCGCCAGCCTGACCCGCTCGACGGTCGAGCTGGCGCTGGCCGAGGAGGTGCTGCGGGACTTCATCCCGGACGGCGCCGGGCCGGAGATCACCGCCGACCAGATCATGGTCTCCACCGCCGACTACTTCGGGGTGAGCCTGGAGGACCTGCGCGGCCACTCCCGCTCCCGGGTGCTGGTGAACGCCCGCCAGGTGGCCATGTACCTGTGCCGGGAGCTGACCGACCTGTCGCTGCCCCGCATCGGGCAGGCATTCGGCGGCCGGGACCACACCACTGTCATGCACGCCGACCGCAAGATCCGTCAGCAGATGGCCGAGCGCCGTTCGCTCTACAACCAGATCGCCGAGCTGACCAACCGGATCAAGCAGAACACCTGAGCGACGGCCGACGAACGCGCCCGACCGGACCATCGGTCGGGCGCTTTTTCGTCCTCCACAGCCGGTCCCGGCTTGACCCCTCGACATGGTCTAGGCCACAGCATCTGAGCCGTGACCGTCCACCGCCCCGATCGTTGTCCACATCTCGTTGTCCACAGCCTGTGGGAAACTACGGTCCGTCCACGCTCCGGTTACCCACAGGTTGTGGACAAACCCTGGGGACGACCTGTGGACGCCTGGGGACAACCGGGTGGTTGTCCACCGACGACGGTCGGCCTGTGGGAAACCTGTTGAAGGTTCTGGGGATGACGCCGTCGCCGCGGCTTCCGCCTGTCCACAGGTCTGGGGAGAAAGTCGGTGGATAACCGGTGGATAACCGGTGGACGACGGTGGACAACCTGGGGGCGCTGGCCGCCTGTGGACCGGGAGGCGAGTTTTACCCCGGGTTCTCCACAGGTAAACCACCGGTGGATAACGTGTCTGAGCTGCGTAAACGCGGGTTCTCCACAGTTTGCACAGGTGCGATGAAGATGACGAGTTATCTCTTCTAAGAGAACAAAAACCAATCATCACCGTTGGACTTCCTGTGGATTGGCCGGAACGCCGTCGTGGACGGCCTCCCGGCACCAGGAGTCCACGGGGTCGGGCGCACAGCCGATGCCCACGCGCCCTAAGGTGCGATGGGTACCCGCACGGACAGGCGGGTCGGTAGGCAGCGGTCGGCATGAGAGAGTTGTCGCTGACGTCGACGCGGAGGCATTGATGAAGTTCCGAGTGGAGCGCGACGCGCTCGCTGAGGCCGTGGCCTGGACCGCGAAGAGCCTGCCCAACCGGCCGTCCGTACCGGTGCTCGCCGGCGTGATGCTGCGCGTCACCGACGGCAACCTGCAGGTCTCGGGCTTCGACTACGAGGTCTCCAGCCAGGTGACCGTCGAGGTGCAGGGGGACGCCGACGGCGCCGCCCTGGTCTCCGGCCGACTGCTGGCCGAGATCACCAAGGCACTGCCCGCCAAGCCGGTGGACATCGCCGCCGTCGGCGCGCACCTCGAGCTGGTCTGCGGCAGCGCCCGGTTCACCCTGCCCACCATGCCGGTCGAGGACTACCCGTCGCTGCCGGAGATGCCGGAGAGCACCGGCACCGTCGACGCCGCCGCCTTCGCCGCTGCGGTCGCCCAGGTGGCCATCGCCGCCGGGCGCGACGAGACGCTGCCGATGATGACCGGCGTACGCATCGAGCTCTCCGGCGGCACGCTGGCCATGCTCGCCACCGACCGCTACCGGCTGGCCCTGCGCGAGATGGAGTGGAACCCGGACGACCCCGAGGTGAGCGTCAACGCCCTCGTGCCGGCCCGGACCCTGCACGACACCGCCAAGGCCCTCGGCCCGATCGGCGGCCAGGTCGTCATGGCGCTCTCCCAGGGCGCGGCCGGCGAGGGAATGATCGGCTTCGCCGGCGGCACCCGGCGCACCACCAGCCGGCTGCTCGACGGCGCGAACTACCCGCCGGTGCGCTCGCTCTTCCCGGCCAGCCACAACGCCGAGGCGCGGGTGCCCGTCAGCACTCTGATCGAGGTCGTCAAGCGCGTCGCCCTGGTGGCCGAGCGGACCACCCCGGTGCTGCTCAGCTTCAGCACCGACGGCCTGGTGGTCGAGGCCGGCGGCACCGAGGAGGCGCGGGCCAGCGAGGCCATGGAGGCCACCTTCACCGGCGACCCGCTGACCATCGGCTTCAACCCCCAGTACCTGATCGACGGCCTGACCAACCTGGGGGCCCAGTTCGCCGTGCTCTCGTTCGTCGACGCCTTCAAGCCCGCGGTGATTTCGCCCGCCGGCGAGGATGGCGAGGTCATCCCCGGGTACCGGTACCTCATCATGCCGATCCGCGTCTCCCGCTGATCGCGCCCCGAGAAGACCCCGACGCACGGAGGTAGGAACACATGCAGCTCGGCCTGGTAGGGCTCGGCCGGATGGGCGGCAACATGCGCGAGCGGTTGCGCGCCGCCGGGCACGAGGTGGTCGGCTTCGACCACAACGCGGAGCTGAGCGATGTCGCGACCCTGGCGGAGCTGGCGGAGAAGCTGGAGTCGCCCCGCGCGATCTGGGTCATGGTCCCCGCCGGCGTCACCGACGCGACCATCGACGAGCTCGCCGACGTCCTCGGCGAGGGCGACATCATCATCGACGGCGGCAACTCCCGCTTCAGCGACGACGCGCCCCGCGCCGAGCGGCTGAACGAGCGCGGCATCGGCTACCTCGACGCCGGCGTCTCCGGCGGCGTCTGGGGCCGGCAGAACGGCTACGCGCTGATGGTCGGCGGCGCCCAGGAGCACGTCGACCGGCTCATGCCGATCTTCGAGTCGCTGAAGCCGGAGGGCGAGTTCGGCTTCGTGCACGCCGGGCCGGTCGGCGCCGGGCACTACGCCAAGATGGTGCACAACGGCATCGAGTACGGCCTGATGCACGCCTACGCCGAGGGCTACGAGCTGCTGGCCAAGTCCGAGCTGGTCACCAACGTGCCGGGGGTGTTCAAGTCCTGGCGTGAGGGCACCGTGGTCCGCTCCTGGCTGCTCGACCTGCTGGACCGGGCCCTCGACGAGGACCCGGAGCTGGCCGAGCTGAGCGGCTACACGGAGGACACGGGCGAGGGCCGCTGGACGGTCGACGAGGCCGTCCGGCTGGCCGTGCCACTGAACGTGATCACCGCCTCGCTCTTCGCCCGCTTCGCCTCCCGCCAGGACGACTCGCCCGCCATGAAGGCCGTCGCCGCGCTGCGCCAGCAGTTCGGCGGGCACGCCGTCCGCAAGCGCTGACCGGAATCCCCGCGCCTGTGTACGTCCGCCGGCTCGAACTGGTCGACTTCCGCTCGTACGAGCGGGTCGGCGTGGACCTGGAGCCGGGGGCGAACGTCCTGACCGGTGCCAACGGCGTCGGCAAGACGAACCTGGTCGAGGCGCTGGGCTACGTGGCGACCCTGGATTCGCACCGGGTCGCCACGGACGCCCCCCTCGTCCGGATGGGCGCCTCCTCGGCGGTGATCCGCTGCGCGGTCGTGCACGAGGGGCGCGAGCTGCTGGTCGAGCTGGAGATCGTTCCGGGCAAGGCCAACCGGGCCCGGCTCGGACGGTCGCCGGCCCGCCGGGCGCGGGACGTCCTCGGCGCGCTCCGGCTCGTGCTGTTCGCCCCGGAGGACCTGGAACTCGTCCGGGGCGACCCGGCCGAGCGCCGCCGCTACCTCGACGACCTGCTGGTCAGCCGTCAGCCCCGGTTCGCCGGGGTGCGGGCCGACTACGAGCGGGTGGTCAAACAGCGCAACGCGTTGCTGCGCACCGCGTACCTGGCCCGCAAGACGGGCGGGTCGCGGGGCGGGGACCTGTCGACCCTGGCGGTCTGGGACACCCACCTGGCCCGACACGGCGCCGAGCTGCTCGCCGGCCGGCTGGAACTGGTCGCCGCGCTGGGCCCGCACGTGACGAAGGCGTACGACGCCGTCGCGGCGGGACGGGGGGCGGCCGGGATCGCGTACCGGCCGTCGGTGGAACTGGCGGAGCCCACCACCGACCGCGAGGCCCTGGCGGCGGCGCTGACCGCCGCGCTCGTCGAGTCCCGCTCCGCCGAGGTCGAGCGGGGCACCACCCTGGTCGGCCCGCACCGCGACGAACTGGCGCTGACGCTGGGCCCGCTGCCCGCCAAGGGGTACGCGAGCCACGGCGAGTCCTGGTCGTACGCCCTGGCGCTGCGGCTCGCCGCCTACGACCTGCTCCGCTCCGACGGCATCGAGCCGGTGCTGGTGCTCGACGACGTCTTCGCCGAGCTGGATGCCGGGCGGCGGGAGCGGCTGGCGGAGCTGGTCGGCGGGGCGAGCCAGCTGCTGGTGACCTGCGCGGTCGACGAGGACGTGCCGGTGTCCCTGCGCGGCGCCCGGTACGCCGTGGGCGAGGGGACGGTGCGACGTGCCGGATGAGCAGCTTCCGCCGGCCCGGCTCGGCCCGGGCCGTGGCGGCGGAACGACCGGCGGCGCGGCGGGCAACGGCGGCGCGGCGGACGGCGCGAGCGGGCCGGAGCTGGCCCGGGCGGTGCTGGACGCGGCGAAGGCCCGCCGGGAGGCGGCGCGCACGCGGCGGCGTACCTCGGGTGGCGGCGGAGGCGACGGCGGCCAGGAGCGGCGGCTGCGCGGCTACTCCGGCCCCGGGCCGGATCCGCGCGATCCGCAGCCGCTCGGCGCGGTGCTCAACCGGCTCGTCAAGGCGCGTGGCTGGCAGCAGCCGGCGGCCGAGGCGACGGTGTTCGGCGCCTGGGAGCGGGTGGTGGGCCCGGAGGTGGCCCAGCACAGCCGGCCGGTGAAGCTGGAGGACGGCGAGCTGACCGTGGAGGCCCGCTCGACCGCGTGGGCCACCCAGCTGCGGCTGCTGGCCGGCTCGCTGCTCAAGCAGATCGCCAGCGAGGTCGGCCACAACGTGGTGCGCAAGCTGCACATCCACGGCCCGGCGGCGCCCTCCTGGTCGAAGGGCCCGCGCCGGGTCCGTGGCCGCGGCCCGCGGGACACCTACGGCTGACGGTCAGCGACCCTCGCGCCGGGCCTCCCGCTCGGCGCGCTTCCGCTCGCGCTGCTCGCGGCTCCACTGCTTGCGCCGCTCCAGGTCCCTCTTCCACGCCTCCCGGGCGTGGTTCGAGCCGCCCTGCACCGCGCCCTGGACCTCGGGCGGGCCGGCGAGGCGCCGGAACGCCCAGGCCATCAGGCGGCCGCCCTCGCCCGGGGCCTTCGGGGTGGGCTTCTCCTCGGTCATCGCCTGGCCTCCGGTGCGACGGGAACGATTGGCGTACAAACCATTGGTACACCAATCATTGGTACGCTCGCAACGACGACGAGGAGGCCCGCCCGTGACCGACCAGCCCGACGGGGACCCCCTGGCGCTGGAGCAGCAGGTGTGCTTCGCGCTCTCCGTCGCCGCGCGCGGCGTCGTCGCCGTCTACCGCCCCCTGCTGGAGCCGATGGGGCTCACCCACCCGCAGTACCTGGTGATGCTCGCCCTCTGGCAGCACGCGCCGCTGTCCGTACGCGACCTCAGCCGCCTGCTCCAGCTCGACCCCGGCACACTGTCGCCCCTGCTCAAGCGGCTGGAGGCGACCGGCTACGTCCGGCGCGAGCGCGACCCCGCCGACGAGCGGAGCCTCGCGGTGACGCTGACCGCCGCCGGCCAGGCGCTGCGGGCGCGGGCCGAGCAGATCCCGCCAGCGATCGTCGAACGGCTCGGCATGCCGGTCGAGGACCTGCGCCACCTGCACGCCGTGCTGACCCGGGTCATCGACGCCGCCAACCGCGGGTCCGCCGCCGAGAGGGGTCAGGCGTCGGCGTAGACGGCGAAGCCGCGGTCGGCGCAGCGCCGGTAGAAGGCCGCCAGCACGGCCAGCTCGGCGCAGGTGAAGTTCCACTGCGGCGGCTCGCCGCTCTCGTCGCGCAGCGCGTCCAGGCGGCTGTCGAGCCAGCGCAGCTGCTGCTCGGCCAACCGCCCGTCGGCGAGCAGCGACCGCAGCACCTGGCTCACCGAGTCGAAGGTGACGGCCTCGCCGTGCGGGCGGTGGCCCGTCACGAACCGCTCGATGCCGCCGGCGACCCAGGCACAGCCGTCGGGATCGATCACCGGATCCTCGTCCTCGGCCGCCGCGTCAGTGGCGTAGAGCACACCCTCCAGGCCGAGCAGGAGGTCGACCAGTTCGGTGTACGCGGTCGCCCGCACGGTGCCGGTCTTGGCGATCAACTCGGCTAGCGCCGCGGTGGGCGCGGAGATGCGGGGCATGTCGACGATGTCGCCGAAGTCGACGAACTCGGCCGGCGCGACCGGATCGTAGAAGCGGCCGGTCCGCGGCCACTGCACCGCGACGTTGTCCAGCCCCATCGGGCGTCACCTCTTCGAGAGCACGGATAGTTCGTAACGGCTCGATCGTCCGGTTCCGGCCCGAAAAGATCAAGGCCGGGCCGACGGCGTGGCGGCGTTGGCGTTCCCGCCGTGCGACCGGCACCGATCGTCAGGCGGCGCCGCCCTCGATCGCCCCCTGGCGTGTAGGGGGAGTCGCGGGCGGCGCGGTTCGGCCGGCTACGTCGGTCTCAGCCGCCTCGCAGGGGTGCCGAGTGGTGGTTCTGTCGTCCGCGCACAGTAAGATTGACCCTGAGACGAAGACCCGGTGCGGAGCGACGAGACACGGGCCCGGAGCGGGGCCCGCGATCATTGTCCACGTCGGGTCGAGCCGATCGCGATCCGCGGGCAACCGCGGCGACCGGCGCGTTCGACCCGTACCCCGGAATTGTCCCCGGTGCCGGTCTGCGCGTCGACGTCGCGTCCTGTCCGCCGAACCCGCGCCCGACGCGCCACCAGGCGCGGACGGCGCGAGAAAGTGGCCGAAGGTGGCAGCGCAGGACAAGCAGGAGTACGGCGCCGGGTCGATCACCGTTCTCGAGGGGCTGGAGGCGGTCCGGAAGCGCCCCGGTATGTACATCGGGTCGACCGGTGAGCGCGGTCTGCACCACCTGGTGTGGGAGGTCGTCGACAACGCGGTGGACGAGGCGCTGGCCGGCCACTGCGACACCATCGACGTGGTGCTGCTCGCCGACGGCGGGGTCCGGGTCACCGACAACGGCCGGGGTTTCCCGGTCGACCTGCACCCGAAGCTGAAGAAGCCGGGTGTCGAGGTGGCGCTGACCGTGCTGCACGCGGGCGGCAAGTTCGACGGCAAGGCGTACGCGGTCTCCGGCGGTCTGCACGGCGTCGGCGTCTCCGTGGTGAACGCCCTCTCCACCAGGATGGCGGTGGAGATCCACAAGTCCGGCTTCGTCTGGCGGCAGCAGTACCACAACTCCAAGCCGACCCCGCTGGAGAAGGGCGAGTCGACCGACCGCACCGGCTCCGCGGTGGCCTTCTGGCCCGACGCCGACGTGTTCGAGACTGTCGACTTCGACTTCCAGACCATCTACCGGCGGCTCCAGGAGATGGCCTTCCTCAACCGGGGCCTCACCATCCACCTGCTCGACGAGCGGGTCCCGGAGGGCGAGGAGGGCAAGCCGCGCGAGGTCACCTTCTGCTACAAGGGCGGCATCGCCGACTTCGTCCGGCACCTCAACGCCTCGAAGAACCCGATCCACAAGACCGTGGTCGAGTTCGGCGCCGAGGAGGAGGGCATGTCGGTCGAGATCGCCATGCAGTGGAACGAGTCGTACGGCGAGTCGGTCTACACCTTCGCCAACACGATCAACACGCACGAGGGCGGCACCCACGAGGAGGGCTTCCGGGCCGCGCTGACCAGCGTCGTCAACCGCTACGGCACCGACAAGAAGCTGCTCAAGGGCGACGAGAAGCTCTCCGGCGAGGACATCCGCGAGGGCCTGGCCGCGATCATCTCGGTCAAGCTGGCCAACCCGCAGTTCGAGGGCCAGACCAAGACCAAGCTGGGCAACACCCCGGTGAAGAGCTTCGTGCAGCGCGTCTGCAACGACCGGCTGGTCGACTGGTTCGACCGCAACCCGGCCGAGGCGAAGATCATCATCCAGAAGGCGTCCCAGGCCGCCCGGGCCCGGATCGCCGCGCAGCAGGCGCGCAAGCTGGCCCGGCGCAAGTCCCTGCTGGAGTCCGGCTCGATGCCGGGCAAGCTGGCCGACTGCCAGTCCACCGACCCGCGCGAGTCCGAGGTCTTCATCGTCGAGGGCGACTCGGCCGGCGGCTCGGCCAAGCAGGGCCGTGACCCGCGGACCCAGGCGATCCTGCCGATCCGCGGCAAGATCCTCAACGTGGAGAAGGCCCGGATCGACCGGGTGCTGAAGAACAACGAGGTCCAGGCGCTGATCACCGCGCTGGGCACCGGCATCCACGACGACTTCGACATGGAGAAGCTGCGCTACCACAAGGTGGTGCTGATGGCCGACGCCGACGTCGACGGCCAGCACATCCAGACGCTGCTGCTCACGCTGCTCTTCCGCTTCATGCGCCCGCTGGTCGAGATGGGGCACGTCTACCTGGCCGCCCCGCCGCTCTACAAGATCAAGTGGAACAAGCGCGGTGATGACGCGCAGTACGCGTACTCGGACCGCGAGCGGGACGGGCTGATCGCGCTGCGCCAGCAGAAGAAGCCGAACGCGAAGCCGGACGACATCCAGCGGTTCAAGGGCCTCGGCGAGATGAACTACCCCGAACTGTGGGAGACCACGATGAACCCGGCAACGCGTACGCTGCGTCAGGTCACGCTCGACGACGCGGCCACCGCCGACGAGTTGTTCAGCGTGCTGATGGGTGAGGACGTCGAGGCGCGCCGCTCGTTCATCCAGCGCAACGCCAAGGACGTCCGGTTCCTGGACATCTGACGGGTCCCGGCGAGCCGGCCGGTCATCCACCGGTCGACCCGCCTGTCCACAGAGTTATCCACAGCGCGGCCGGTATCCACAGCCGTTATCCACAGCACGAAAACGACTCTGAGTCTGATAAGGGTTAACAGTGACCGATATCCCCGAGTCCACACCCAACGAGCCCGAGCTCCCGGAGACCGTCGCCGCCGTCGTCGCGCACGACCGCATCGAACCGGTCGGGCTCGAGGTGGAGATGCAGCGCTCCTACCTCGACTACGCGATGAGCGTCATCGTCGGGCGGGCGCTGCCGGACGTCCGGGACGGGCTCAAGCCGGTCCACCGCAAGATCCTCTACGCCATGTTCGACTCCGGCTACCGGCCGGACCGGGGCTACGTGAAGTGCTCCCGCGTGGTCGGCGACGTGATGGGTCAGTTCCACCCGCACGGCGACTCGGCGATCTACGACGCGCTGGTCCGCATGGCGCAACCCTGGTCGCTGCGCTACCCGCTGGTCGACGGCAACGGCAACTTCGGCTCGCCCGGAAATGATCCGGCTGCCGCGATGAGATATTGCGTGACCGGGGACGCGCGGGTTCGTACCGCCGAAGGATCCGTCCGGATCGGTGAGATCGTGCCCGGCGCGACGCCGAGCAGCGAGACGGACATCGACCTCAAGGTCCGGGACCGCAACGGCGACCTGGTCCGCGCCTCGAAGTTCTTCCACTCCGGCGAGCACCCGACGCTGAAGCTGCGCACCCGCGAGGGGTACGAGCTGACCGGCACCCACAACCACCCGGTGCTCTGCCTGGTGGACGTGGCCGGCGTGCCGACCCTGCTGTGGAAGCTGCTGGCCGAGATCTCCCCGGGCGACCGGGTGGTGCTCCAGCGCACGGTGCCCGACGAGATCGGCTACCCGATGTTGGAGCACGTCGAGGCCGCCGTCCTGGCCGGTGCCTTCGTCAGCGAAGGCTGGGTCTCGGAGGGGCGGGCGGGCTTCAACAACGTGGACCGCGAGTTCTTCGTCCGGGTCCTCGCGGCCTACGACCTGGCAGTGGGTGGCCGGCGGTACGTCAGCCAGCGCACCATCGCCTCCGGCAGCCTGCTGCACGAACTCGACGTCCAGGACCTCTCCGCCCTCCGGCAGAGCCTCCTCGGCGATCTGGTCGGGGCGCGCAGCGCCGACAAGTTCGTGCCCGAGTTCGTCTGGCAGGGGCCGGCGGCGGTCAAGAGGGCCTTCCTCCAGGCGCTCTTCGAGGGCGACGGCTCCTCGTCGCTGCTGCCGCGCAACACCATCCAGGTCTCGTACTCGACCCGCAGCGAGCGGCTGGCCCGCGAGGTCCAGCAGTTGCTGCTCGAGTTCGGCGTGGTCAGCAGGCAGTGCCGGTACGACAACGGCGAGATCAAGGTCGTGGTGACCAACCGCCGCGACGCGCGGATCTTCGCCGCCCAGGTCGGCTTCCTCGGCCGCAAGCAGACCAAGCTGGAGTCCGAGCTGGCGTCGATCCCGGCAACCAGCACCGCGCTCTCCGGCGACCACGCCCCGTTCGTCGGTGACTTCATCCGCGAGCACGGTGCGAGCCGCTGGACCGAGCGGGACTGGCTGCGTCGGCACAACGTCGACCGCATCGAGCGTTGGGAGCGGGACCGCGACGAGATTGCGGCCCGGATCACCGACACCGAGGTGCTCGACGTGGTCGAGCCGTTGGTCGACGGCCGGTTCTACTACGCCGAGGCCACCAGCGTCGACGACGCCGGGGTCCAGCCGGTCTACAGCATCCGGGTGGACACCGACGACCACTCGTTCGTCTCGGACGGCTTCGTCAGCCACAACACCGAGTGCAAGCTCGACCCGCTGGCCATGGAGATGCTGCGGGACATCGACGAGGACACCGTCGACCTTCAGGACAACTACGACGGCCGGGCCAAGGAGCCCACCATTCTGCCGTCGCGGATTCCGAACCTGCTCGTCAACGGCTCCGAGGGCATCGCGGTCGGCATGGCCACCAAGATCCCGCCGCACAACCTGCGCGAGATCGGCGCGGCCGTGCAGTGGTGCCTGGAGCACCCGGAGGAGGACGAGGCCACCACCCTCGACGCGCTGCTGGAGATCGTCAAGGGGCCGGACTTCCCGACCCACGGCCTGATCGTGGGCACGCAGGCGATCCAGGACGCGTACCGCACCGGGCGCGGGTCGATCCGGATGCGGGCCGTGGTGGAGGTCGAGGAGGACAAGCGGGGTCGCCCCTGCCTGGTCGTCAGCGAACTGCCCTACCAGGTCAACCCGGACAACCTGGCCGAGCGGATCGCCGAGCTGATCAAGGAGGGCAAGCTCGCCGGCATCGCCGACATCCGCGACGAGTCCTCCGGGCGTACCGGCATGCGGATCGTGCTCGTGCTCAAGCGCGACGCGGTCGCCAAGGTGGTGCTGAACAACCTCTACAAGCACACCCAGCTCCAGGAGACCTTCGGCGCCAACATGCTGGCGCTTGTCGACGGGGTGCCGCGCACGCTCAACCTGGCCCAGTTCATCCGCTACTACGTCGAGCACCAGATCGACGTGATCCGCCGGCGGACGGCGTTCCGGCTGCGCAAGGCGGAGGAGCGGGCGCACATCCTGCGCGGTCTGTCCAAGGCGCTGGACGCCCTCGACGAGGTGATCGCCCTGATCCGGCGCTCGCCCACGGTCGAGGACGCCCGGCAGGGCCTGATCCGGCTGCTGGAGATCGACGAGATCCAGGCGACCGCGATCCTCGACATGCAGCTGCGCCGGCTCGCCGCGCTGGAGCGGCAGCGGATCCTGGACGACCTGGCCAAGCTGGAGGTGGAGATCGCCGACCTCAAGGACATCCTTGCCAAGCCCGAGCGGCAGCGCAGGATCGTCTCGGAGGAGTTGGGCGAGATCGTCGCCAAGTGGGGCGACGAGCGGCGCACCAAGATCGTGCCGTTCGAGGGCGAGGTCTCCATGGAGGACCTCATCGCCCGCGAGGACGTGGTGGTCACGATCACCCGTACGGGTTACGCGAAGCGGACCAAGGTCGACCTCTACAGGTCACAGCGGCGCGGCGGCAAGGGTGTCAGCGGGGCGACGCTCCGACAGGACGACATCGTCAGCCACTTCTTCGTATGCTCGACCCACGACTGGATGCTCTTCTTCACCAACAAGGGGCGCGTCTACCGGGCGAAGGCGTACGAACTGCCGGAGGCCAGTAGGGTGGCCAAGGGCCAGCACGTGGCCAATCTGCTCGCGTTCCAGCCCGACGAGCAGATCGCGCAGATCATCGAGATTCCGAATTACCAGGTGGCCCCCTACCTGGTACTTGCCACGAAGAACGGCCTGGTGAAGAAGACTCGGCTCGAGGAGTTCGACTCCCCCCGGTCCGGCGGCATCATCGCGATCAACCTGCGCGACGAGGACGAGCTGGTCGGGGCGGCGCTCGTCGCGCCGGAGGAGGATCTGCTGCTGGTCTCGAAGAACGCGCAGGCGATCCGGTTCAACGCGAGCGACGAGGCGTTGCGCCCGATGGGGCGGGCCACCTCGGGCGTGATCGGCATGCGCTTCAGCGAGGAAGACGTCCTGCTGGCCATGGAGGTGGTCCGCGAAGGGCTGGACGTCCTGGTGGCCACGAACGGGGGATACGCGAAACGCACCCCGATCGAGGAATACCCCGTGCAGGGCCGGGGAGGTAAGGGCGTGCTGACTGCGAAGATCACCGAGCGGCGCGGTGGTCTGGTCGGCGCGGTGGTGATCGACCCGGACGACGAGCTGTTCGCGATCACCAGCAACGGTGGTGTCATCCGGACTCCGGTGAAGCCTGTACGCCGTACGCGTGACCGGAACACAATGGGGGTCAAGCTGATGGACCTTCCGGATGGCGTGACTATCGTGGCGATTGCTCGCAATGCCGACGAGCCTGACGAACAGGACTAGTTGAATGACGGAGACACAGGCGAAGTCGGGGAACACGGGGACCTCGGCCACCCCGGTCGACGAGGAGGCCGCGAAGAGCGGCACACCAGCGACCGGCCGCGCGGCCGTGGGCCGGGCGACCGTCCCCGCCGACGCGCCTGCCCCGAAATTCACCCGGGCCCCCGGGATGACACCGCCTCCGGACAAGCCCTCCGAGGACGGCGACGCGGCGGACCGGACCGAAGCGGTGGGGGTCGACAAGCCGGCCCCCGCCGCCAAGCCGGCCGCCGCCACACCGACGACAACGCAGCCGCTGAAGGTCGGTGCCGCCCAGTCGACCGGCACCACCGGGACACAGCCGCGGATCACGGGCACCACCGGCACGCAGCCCCGCGTCACGGGCACCGCGAAGCCGCAGCCGGACGGCGCCCGCCCGACCGGCGCCGGCCGCCCCGCCAACGGGGGCGGCCTGCCGCCGGGTATCAGCGGCGCCGCCGCCGTCGGGGCGGCCCGTGTGGGTGACGCGGTACGCGCCGCGCGTACGTCGGTCAGCTCGGCCGCGTCGCGCGGGCCGCGCCGGGCCCGGCTGAACCTCAAGCGGATCGACCCCTGGTCCGTCATGAAGTTCGCGTTCGCGGTCTCGGTGGTGCTCTTCATCGTCGTGGTGGTGGCCACCTCGGTGCTCTACCTGGCCCTCGACGCGATGGGCGTGTTCACCAGCGTCAACGACAGCCTGACCGACCTGGTCAGCGCGGGCGGCGGCCAGAGCACCAGCGGCTTCCAGATCACCGCCAAGGGCGTGATCCTGAGCTCGGCGCTGATCGGCCTGGTCAACGTCGTGCTGTTCACGGCACTCGCCACGCTCGGGGCGTTCGTCTACAACGTCTGCGCGGACCTGGTCGGCGGCATCGAGCTGACCCTCGCCGAGCGCGACTGAACCACCTCGGAAGCCGGGGCACCGCCGAGCGCGGAGCCCCGGCTTTCGTGCGTCCGGAGCACGTCACAGAGCGTCGGGGCGGGACGTGCGGGCGGCGTAATCGGCTGGGCCGGGCGGGAAGCCTCCGGTAGGTTCAGAAGCGACGGCAACGCCCGGACGTCGCGGCGGCCCCCGATTTGGGGCCGGCCGGACGGATGGGTTAACCTTGCTCGTCGCCACGCGGGGCTATAGCTCAGTCGGTTAGAGCGCAGAGCTGATAACTCTGAGGTCGCTGGTTCGATTCCAGCTAGCCCCACCGCACATTCGTCCGACGGCAGTCGAGCGCGAGGGTAGGCCCCATGTTCAAGAAGCTTCTGATCCTGGCCGGCGTCGTTGGTGTGGCAGCCGTGGTGGCCAGGAAGGTCAAGGCTTCCAACGACGAGCGCGCCCTGTGGCACGAGGCGACCACCGCGCCCGACCTGCGCTGATTCTCGCTGGCACTGCCGGCACCGGCGGCTTCGTCCGCCTCCCGGGGCCCTAGCTCAACTGGCAGAGCACTGCCTTTGCAAGGCAGGGGTTAGGGGTTCGAGTCCCCTGGGCTCCACCAGCACTTTCCTTGGTTGATCTCGGTCCCGAGTACAGCCATTCGTACAGCCAAGCGGTCACGCCGTCCCCTCCTCGCCAAGGATCCGGTCGATGGCCGAGGCAGCCTGACGAGCCCGCGCCGGCAGGACGTGCCCGTAGGTGTCGGCCGTCATCCGAATCGTGGAGTGCCCGAGCAGCTCCATCACCGTGCGCAGCTCCTCGCCCTGGTCGAGGAGGAACGTGGCGAAGGCGTGCCGCAGGTCGTGCAGGTGCAGCCACTCCAGCCCAGCCGTCGCGCGGAGCTGCTCGAAGCGCCGGTTCACGTTCCGCGGCTCCATCGGCGTGCCGATCGTGCTGGCGAACACCAAGCCGAGATCCGACCACACCTCACCAGCAGCGAGCCGCTCCTTCACCTGGCGTACCCGCTGCGACTCCAACGCGCGGACGGCCAGCGTCGACAGCGGCAGCGGACGACTCGACCGGTGTGTCTTCGGCGGCACGAACTCAAGCCCTCGGTCGGTCCGCTGGAGCGTCTGCCGCACGAACAGCGCCTTGCCGGGCAGGTCGACGTGGGGGTGGGATGGCAAGCAAGGTGGCAGCGATGACGATCTCAGTAGGATGCTGAGATGTCGCGGCCAGTGATCTTCGACCTCTTCCATACCTTGATCCAGGGGGCCGACGAGGAGCGTGACCGGGTAGTCGGCGAGATGGCGGTCATGGTCGGGGTAGCTCCGGCCGAGTTGGTCACTGCGTACCACGCCACCTGGCGGGACCGGCTGGTCCGGTGGGACGTGGAGGAGACCATCCGCATCCTCGCCGGACGCCTCGGCGGCACACCAACCAACGAACAGGTGACACGGGCCGGTGAGCATCGGCGAGCCTTCGGGCGCCGGGTGCTGGACAGCGTTTCGACCGCCACCCTGGACGTGCTCGACGCGCTACGCGGCGACGGACATCCGCTGGCTCTCATCAGCAACGCCACCGCGGACACTGCCGAGGCATGGCCGCAGAGTCCGCTCGCCCAACGGTTCGGTGTCGCGGTCTTCTCCTGCGATGTCGGGCTGGCCAAGCCTGACCCGGCGATCTATCACCTTGCTGCCGAGCACCTGAGTGTTGGGCCGGCGGAGTGCGTCTTTGTTGGCGACGGCGCAGACGGTGAGCTGGCCGGGGCGGCAGCGGCCGGTATGACTGTCTTCCGGACCACGGAGCACAACGACACCGACCCGGGCTGGGGCGGGCCGGCTTTCGCCACCCTGGGCGACCTGCCGGTCATACTCCGAGAGCCGTTCAAGGTCATGGAGCGGCATCACGCGTGGTAAGAGGAGCAGTCGCAGCCGCAGGCGGCCGGAATTGGGTGCACGCGGGATGGCGGGTGCAGCCAGCTCCGACGCCGACCGGACAACCGTCGTGCACCTCAGCGCTAAAATGGGTCACCGCGTAGGTCGACCCTCCCATGGACACGACCGTTTGTAGTCGGTCGGCACCTCGTGGCATGGCGGGTAGTGAAGGCGTGCAACGGCCTACCCGAGGAGGCAAGGTGGCTCAGCGCTCGCAGCGTCAGGGGGGTCGGTGTCCCGTCTGCAAACGCGTCGTAGCCCTCACCGCTGACGGAAGGGTTGCGCGGCACAACGGCACCATTCGTGCCTACGCCCCGCCCGAGGAGTGCCCTGGGAGTGGACAACGAGCGGAAGCCACGGGGTCATGAGCAACAGCGCGGCCCTGCGTAGATGCCAGTCAATCCGGTCGAATGGCCCGCAGGGGGAGACCGGCAAGCCTCAAGCATGAGGGCGGCGGTCGCGGTGCACCGGCAGGTGCCCCCCCCCCCCCCCGCCAGTTCCTACCGTCGTCCAGGTCAGGTCAAACCGGCACCTGGGAAGGGGGTGGGAGCGCCGTGGGCGGGGCGGTCGACCAGGAGCCGCCGTCGCCGGTCCCGGTCAGGGTCAGAAGCGCTGCTGTGGCGGTGTCCGCCGGGTGGTGGGCCGTGGACACGAAAGCCGAGTACAGCCGAGCGGTCACGCGGGTCGCGGCATGCCCGTGCGTCGACGACCTTCCGGGCACCTGATCGGATCGGGCCTCTACGGTCGGGCCGCGGGCAGGATCCTACGAGCAGGATCGACGTCGAAGGGAGGCCTCGTGATTGCGGCACTCAACCGGCTCGTCGACCTGGTCGAGGAGCACCTCACCGAGGAGTTCGACGTCAGCGGACCGGCCAGAGCGCTCGGCACGACCGAGTACCACCTGCGCCGGATGTTCTCGTCGTTGGCCGGCATGCCGTTGTCGGAGTACGTGCGCCGGCGCCGCATGACCGTCGCCGCCGCCGACGTCGTGCGGGGTGAGGACGATCTGCTGAGCATCGCCGTCCGGCACGGATACGGCTCGACGGAGGCGTTCGGACGTGCGTTCCGGGCGGTCCATGGCGCCAACCCCGGTGACGTTCGCCGCGACGGAGGTCCCCTTCGCACGCAACCGCAGGTCAGGTTCCGCCTGACCGTCGAAGGGAGCATCCCCATGGACACCCGCATCGTGGACCGCCCCGCGTTCCGGCTCGTCGGACACGCGGCCCGGGTCCCACTCATCCACCAGGGCGTCAATCCGCACATCCAGCAGCACATCACCGCGCTCCCGCCGCAGGAGCATCCCCGGCTGAAGGCCCTCAGCGACACCGACCCGGGAGGGCTGCTACAGGTCTGCGACGACCTCGATCCCGACGGCACCGAGGGCAGCGAGCTGACCTACCTGCACGGGGTTGCTGTGTCCCGGGACACGCCGGTCCCCGACGACCTCGACGCCATCGAGGTGCCGGCCGGCAGGTGGGCGGTCTTCCGCACCACCGGGCCCCACCCGCAGGCCCTGCAGGACACCTGGGCCGCGACCGCGACCGAGTGGTTCCCCTCCAACCCGTGGCGTCTGCGGCCGGGTCCCTCGATGGTGGCGATCCTCGAGCGTGCGGACGACTTCAGCACCGCTACCTGCGAGCTGTGGCTACCCGTCGAGCCGACGTGACGGACCTGGCTGCGGGCACGGTCCGGTCGGTCTCCCGGGCCCCGCAGCACCCCCTGATGCTCGCGGCAGCTTCAGCGGTCAGGGCAGGAACGTGAAGAGCGTCCCCGCGGCGTCCAGAGGTCGCGGTGTGCCCTGGAACCGGTGGACGCCGACGGAGAACCGCACGTCGGCCGGAGCGTGGAACGCCTCCTCCACGAAGCCGGCGTCGCGGAACCACCCCCGTACGGCCGGCGTGAGGTCCGGGGTCCGCCGCGCCCGGGTCCAGATCACGGTGGCACCCGCCGCGCAGAACTGGGGCAGGGCGGCGACGGTTCGCCGCACGTCGGCGTCCGGGATGTTGCCGAAGACTCCGACCATGAGCACCAGGTCGGCCGGAACCGTCCCGGCGTAGGAGGAGAGCTGGCCCGCGTCCGTCTGCCTGATCACGAGGTGGGAGAGTCCGGCCCGGTCGGCGGCGGCCCGCGCGGCGGCCACGTTGCCGGCGTCGTACTCGAGCAGGGTCACGTGCACACGCGGGGAGTCGAGCCGTGCGGCGAGTACGCCGATGAGGTCGTGGCCCTGCCCGGCACAGGCGCTGACCACCGTGAGCCGTTCCTCGGAGCGCTCGTCGAGCCACGAGGCGATGTGCTGCTGCACCAGCCGCAGCCGACGTGACAGTGGGGAGTCCGCGTCGGCGTACGACTCGTGCCACGCCTGCCAGTCGGTACCGCCGGTCACGGGCGGGTGTGCTCACGCAGCAGCGCGAGGAGCCCGTGGCCGTCCTCGATCCGCGCGTCCGGTTCGACCCCCGGGAGCGCCGGTTCCCGGTCGGTGCGGGGCGAGCGCATGAGGATCGCGGCGCCCGTGCCGGCGCGACGGGCGCAGACGACGTCGCGGTGCACGGTGTCGCCGACGAACCAGCAGTCGCCGATCGGCACGGCGACGGCGCGGGCCGCCAGCAGCGCCAGTTCCGGGTTCGGCTTCCGGGGCCCGGCCTCGTCGCTGTAGAACTCGGCACTGAACAGCCCGGAGAGCCCCGCGGCGGCCAGGAAGTCCCGGTGGGCGGCGCCGCAGAGCGTGTTGCTGACGACCGCCATCGGCAGGCCGGCGCCGGCGGCGTGCCGCAGGGCCTCGCCGATGCCGGGACGCACCGCCCACTCCCGGCGCCAGGTCCAGGCGTACGCCAGCGGGGTCGCCTCCCGCTCGACGGCGGCGCGGGCCTCCCGCGGCCAGGACCGGGTCACGAAGTCGGCCCACACCTGGGCGTGCGGCAGCTCGACCGGGTCGTCCGTCCTGCCCACGTCGTCGCGCCACAGGGCGTATGCCCGCGCGCCCTCGCCCAGGTCACGGGCGATCTGCTCGTCCGGTACGGCGCCGTCGACGAGTTCGGCGAGGCGCCGCACCAGACCCGGCGGGGCCGGCGGTTGGGGCGGCGCGTCGGCCAGGACGCCGCCGAAGTCCAGCAGGAGGGCCCGGGGGGTACGAAGCATGCCCGTCATCCTCGCGCACCGGGGACAGGCGTCACCACTGTCGATACACGGTCGCCTTGCCGCCCGTCACCAGGCTGGCCGGCGGTACGTCCTCGGCCACGACCGCGCCGGCGGCGACCACGGCGTCCCGCCCGATGCTGACGCCGGGGAGGATCGTGGCACCGGCGCCGATCCACACGTTCTCCGCCACGTCGATGGGCCCTCCGCTCAGCCAGCCCCGTCGCTCCTCCGGATCGACCGGGTGGCCGACGGTGATGAAGGTGGCCTTCGGTCCGACCATCACCCCCGCACCTAGCCGGATGCCGGCGTAGTCCAGGAACGTGCAGTTCTGGTTGACGAACACGCGTTCCGCGAGGTCCAGGCGGAGGCCGTGGTCGGTGTAGAAGGGTGGATAGATCGTGATTCTCTTCGGCAGCGGCCTGCCGAGGATCTGTGCGAACAGCTTCGCCTTGCCCGCCTCGTCCTCGAAGGGCAGGACGTTCAGGCGGGAGGTGAGCTCGGTGACCCGCAGGACCCGCTCGGCCATGGCCTGGAACTCGGGGCTGTGGATGCGCATCAGACGGTCGCTGGACACGCCACGATCCTTCCTGTCGGCTCACGCGCGGGCGCGGCCGGCGCGGGGCACCGCGGTTCCGCCCGGCCGCCCACGAGCCGCCCGCCCCGGCAGGTTAGCGTCGGAGGCGTGACCACCGGATCCCCACGCGTGCTCCCGGCCGACAGCGGCATCGCCGAGGCGGCCTCCGTCCTGCGTACCGGCGGGTTGGTGGCCTTTCCCACCGAGACCGTCTACGGGCTCGGCGCGAACGCGCTGGACGCCCGGGCAGCGGCCCGGATCTTCGAGGCGAAGGCGCGGCCCAGCTTCGACCCGCTGATCACGCACCTGGCGGACGCGGCCGAGCTGGAGAAGCTGGTCGGGGCGGTGCCGGCGGCGGTGACGGCGTTGGCCGGACGCTTCTGGCCCGGGCCGCTCACGCTGATCGTGGACCGGCCGGCGGCGATCCCGCCGATCGTCACCTCCGGGCTGGCGACGATGGCGGTCCGCGTGCCGGACAACGCGTACGCGCGGGCGCTCATCGCCGAGGCCGGGGTGCCGGTGGCGGCGCCGAGCGCGAACCGGTTCGGCCAGCTCAGCCCGACGCGGGCGGAGCACGTGGTGCGGGGGCTGGGCGCCGCCGTGGACGTGGTGCTCGACGGTGGGCCGACGCGGTGCGGCATCGAGTCGACGATCGTGGACGCCCGGGGCGGGCGCCCGGTGGTGCTGCGCCTCGGCGCGCTGCCCCTGGAGGCGCTGGAGGAGGCGGCCGGCCCGGTGACCGTACGCCCGGGCAGCTCCGGGCAGCCCGTCGCGCCCGGCACGCTGGCGGCGCACTACGCCCCGCGTACGCCGCTGCGGTTGGCTTCGGGCGGCGAGCCACCGGCGGCCGACGGGGTCCGGCGCGGCTTCCTGGCCTTCCGGGACCGGCCGGCGGGCGACTGGGCGGCGGTGGAGGTGCTCTCCGCCGCCGGCGACCTGACCGAGGCCGCCGCGCGGCTGTTCGACGCGCTGCACGAGTTGGACGCCGCCGGGGTCGGCGAGATCCTGGTCGAGCCGGTCCCCGAGGTGGGCGTCGGCCGCGCGGTCAACGACCGGCTGCGCCGCGCCGCCGCCACCTGGCACCCGACGGCCTGAGGCGGGGCGGGCGACCGGGTCGGGCGGCGCGGCCTCCCGGCGGGCGCGAAACGCTGTCGACGCGGGCGGTTCCTTCCGGGTGCATGGGCCGGGAGGTCGGGGGTAGGAGAAACGGCAACGATCCCCCTGGAAGTGAGGTGTCAGCCAATGCCGACCGCACGCGAGATCATGACGAACGACGTGACCTGCATCCGTGAGCAGGACGACCTCAAGACGGCCGCCAAGCAGATGGCCCGGCTGGGCGTCGGCTCGCTGCCGATCTGCGGGGACGACAACCGGCTCAAGGGAATGCTGACCGACCGCGACATCGTGGTGAAGGTCCTCGCCGAGGGCCGCGACCCGGGCCGCGTCACCGCCGGTGAACTCGCCCAGGGCGAGGCGGTGACGATCGGCGCCGACGACGACGCGGCGGAGATCCTGCGGACCATGAGCCAGCACAAGGTACGCCGGTTGCCGGTGATCGACGGGCACGAGCTCGTCGGCATCGTGGCCGTCGCCGACGTGGCCCGCTCCCTGCCCGAGCGCCCGGTGGGCGACCTCATCGAGGCCATCTCCGAGCGCGCCTGACCGCGCGTCACGAACCGATCGCCGTCCTCCGGCCCCGGCCGGGAGGCGGCGGTCGGCGTACGCGGTGCACCGGCGGGCCGGACGCCCGGGAGGAGACCCCGGCGGGACTGGATGGGCCGGGGGCCGGCGGCTCAGTCCGGCGGGGTCAGCGGGACGGTCTCGCCGCGGGCGATGGTGCGGACGGTTCCGGCGAGGCCGCGCCGCCGGGCCTCCGCCACGAAGTGGCCCAGCGGCGAGCGGAACACCGGATAGTCGTCGTAGTGGATCGGCACGGTGAGCTTCGGCCGGACCAGCTCGACCAGGTCGGCGCCCTGCCGCGCGTCCATGGTGAGCAGGATGCCGGCGATCCGGGTGCCGCCGAGGTGGATCAGCATCGCGTCGATGTCCGGGTACCGCTCGGGGATGTCGGCCAGCATCGGCCGGTTGAGCGTGTCGCCGGTGACGTAGAGGCGGAACCGGCGGCTGCCGTCGCGTTCCAGGTCGATCATCGTGCCCATCACGTCGGGCATCAGCAGGTCCAGCGCGCCCGGCCCGTGCCTTCCCGGCATCGAGGTCAGCCGCAGCGTCTCGCCGTCGCGGCGCAGCTCCCGGGAGTTCCAGGTGGGCAGCCCCTCGGCCGCCCGGAAGCCCCAGCGGCGCAGCTTCCGTTCGGCGGCGGGAGTGGTGACGATGGGCAGCTCCCGGTCGAGTTCCCGGCGGGCCACGCGGTCGAAGTGGTCGCCGTGCAGGTGGGAGAGGACGACCGCGTCCAGCGACGGCAGTTGGGCGATCCGCAGCGCGGGGTCGGTGCGCCGCCGCGACCAGAGCCCCTTGCCCAGGTACGCGCGTTGGCCCCGGTGCAGGAAGTTCGGGTCGGTGAGCAGGGTGAACCCGCCGATCCGCAGCACCGTGGTGGCGGTGCCGATGAACGTGACCTCGGGCTGCGTCGTCGACATGTGCACCTCCACCGGTAGCCCTACCCGTGATCGGCGGGCCCATTCCGGCCGGGGTCACGGCGTGCTGGTCGACTGCGGACGGCGGGCCCGGTCACGCCGGTTCGTCGTTCGCGCCGGAACCGGAGCCGGGCAGGCGCTCCACGAGGCGGGTGAGCGCGCCGTTGGCGAAGGTGGCGCCGAGCGCGGAGCCCGTCGCGATGGTCCAGCCGACCGGGCCGAGCGGCGTGCAGCCGAAGAAGTGGCTGACCCCCGGCGTCTGGACGACCACCACCAGCGCCCCGAGCGACGCGGCGGTGGAGGCCAGTACGGCCGGGCTGGTGCCGCCGGCCAGCACCGTCTGCCCGAGCTGGGTGCCGACCAGCGAGACCAGCGCGACGGTGCCCGCCCGCCTGCGTCGCCCGGTGTATCGCGCCAACGTCCAGCCGGCGGTGGCGCCCAGCGTGGTGGCGGCGGCGCGCAGCCCGATCTCCCGGGTCATCGTCTCGCCCAGCGAGGTGTCGGGGCCCTCCCGGAGCAGGCCGTCGGCGTGGTCCGCGTCGGGTGGCCGGATCGCGATCGCCAACGCCGGTGCCAGGTCGGTGAGCAGGTTGACCAGGAGCAGTTGCCGGCCGGTGAGCGCCGAGCGGCCGGTGGCGGCGGCGGTCAGCACGCTGAACGCGATCTCGCCGAGGTTCCCGCCGACCAGGATGCTGAGCGCGTGGCGTACCGAGGACCACATTGCCCGGCCTTCGACCAGGGTGGCGATGATGGTCTCCAGCCGGTCGTCGGTGACCACCAGGTCGGCCGCCGCCCGGGCCGCAGGGGTGCCCCGCTGACCGAGAGCGATGCCCACGTCGGCCAGCCGGATCGCCGGCGCGTCGTTGGCGCCGTCGCCGGTCATCGCGACCGTACGTCCGCACTTCTGCAACGCCTGGATGATCCGGACCTTGTGCGCCGGGGTGCACCGGGCCACCACGTCCGTGGCGGCGAGCCGCGCGCCGAGGGCCTCGTCGTCTAGCTGGTCGAGTTCCGTCGCGGTGACGACCCGCTGCTCCTCGTGGTCGCTGATGGTGGCCGCGATCGCCTCGGCGGTCGCCGGATGGTCACCGGTGATCATGATGGTGTGCACGCCGGCCTGGCGGATCCGGCGCACGGCGGGGGCGGCGCTCTCGCGTACCCCGTCGGCGAGGGCCAGGAAGCCGACGAAGGTCAGGTCGTGCACCTGTTCGTCGGTGACTCCGGGCGAGGAGACCCGGCACTCGGCCACTGCGAGGACGCGGTGTCCCGCCCCCGCCCGGTCGGCGAGCACGGCGTGCAGCCCGCCGCGGCCCTCGTCGTCGAGGGGCTCGTCGCGTCCCCCCGGCGTACGCCAGGCCGAGCACCGGGGCAGCACCGACTCCGGCGCCCCCTTCACGCTGAGCAGCAGCCGGTCCCCGGCCCGGCCGACGGTGGCGTGGTAGCCGCGGGACGGCTCG
This sequence comes from Micromonospora sp. NPDC049060, assembly GCF_040649055.1. Lineage (NCBI taxonomy): Bacteria > Bacillati > Actinomycetota > Actinomycetes > Micromonosporales > Micromonosporaceae > Micromonospora > Micromonospora sp. NPDC049060. The sequence continues at coordinate 106,638 of NZ_JBEZEV010000006.1, read as the reverse complement.
AACGGCAGCCCACCCACCGGCTCCCATCCCGGGGCGCCGGTCTGCTCGGTCACCCCGGCGGCCTGCGCGCCGGACCGGACCGCCCGGTCGGTCTGCTGGGCCAGGTCGTGGGGGTCGTCGGCGCCCGGGGTGGCGCGCAGCGCGGCCGAGAGGGTGCGCAGCAGGCCGTCGTCGAGGCGGTCGACCGGTGCGTACCGGCCGTCGTCGCCGACCCCGGCGAGCATCAGCTGCCCCTCCGTGAGGGTGCCGGTCTTGTCGAAGCAGAGCACGTCCACCCGTCCGAGCGTCTCGATCGTGCGCGGGTTGCGGACCAGCGCGCCGTGCTCCGCCAGCCGCCGGGCGGCGGCGAGCTGTGCGGCGCTGACCAGGAAAGGCAGACCCTCCGGCACGGACGCGACGGCCAGGTTCGCGGCGGTCGCGGCGGTCTGGGCCAGGGGTACGCCCCGCAGCAGGCCCGCGCCGGCCACCGCCACCGCCGAGCCGGCAGCCAGCGGGATCGCCGCCCGGGTCAACCGGCCCAGCCGTGCCTCCACGCCGCTCGACGGCGGGGCCTGCCGGGCCATCGCCAGGCTCCGCCCCGCCTCGGTGCCCGCACCTGTCGCGACCACCACCGCCGTCCCCCGGCCGGCGGCGACGCTGGTGCCCTCGTAGAGCATCGACCGCCGGTCGGCGACGGCGGCGGCGACCACCGGCTGGTCGGTCTTGCCGACCGGAAGCGACTCGCCGGTGAGTGAGGACTCGTCCATCTCCAGCCCGGCCGACTCCAGCACCCGGCAGTCGGCCGGGACGGCGTCCCCCGATTCGAGGAGGACGACGTCCCCCGGCACCAGGTCCTCGGCCGGCAGGATCCGCTGCGCGCCGTCGCGGCGTACCCGGGCGGTCACCGCCGAACGGGACAGCAGTTCGGCCAGCGACCGCTCGGTGTTGTGCTGGTGCACCGCCCCGAGCAACGCCGACCCGCCGACCACGCCGCCGACCAGGGCGGCGTCGACGGGCGAGCCGAAGGTGGCCGAGAGCACCGCCCCGGCGGCCAGCACCGGGGTGAGCGGGTTGGCCAGCTCGTCGACGAAGGCGCGCAGCAGCCCCGTCGGCCCCGAGGGCCGGGCGTCCCGGTCGCCCCGGCGGCGCTCGGCCTCGGTGGTGGCGAGCCCGTCCGGGCCGGTGTCGAGCTGGTCGAGCACTGTCGAGGAGGGCATCAGGTGCCACGCGGTGACGGCCGGCGCCGGGGAGTCCGCCGGGCCGGACAGCCGGTGCGCCCGCAGGACGCCGTGGGCGAAGGCCAACGCCGCCGCCCCGTTCACGGCCACGAGGGCGCGTCCGGGCAGCCGCTCGCGGGGGGCGGTGAGCGCGTTCAGCGCGCCGAGGCCGGTGCCGGCCATGGCCAGGCCGATGCTCTGCCGGGCCATCCGGCGGGCCACCCCGGCCGCCTCGACCACCAGCGCCGCCACCCGCAGGTCGGCGCCGACCAGCAGGTGCGCCCCCCAGGGCGGCAGGTCCTCCGGGGCAGCGATCCCCAGGCCGCAGTCGGCGGCGCCGAGCGCGGCCCGGTCACCGGAGACCACCATCACCGTCGCCCCGTCGCGTTGCAGTTCCCGTACGGACTCGACCAGCCGGTCGTGGCCGGGCAGGTGGGCGTCGGCGAAGTCGTACCGCCGCTCGTCGTCGCCGGCCACGACGAGCCGCAGGCCGGCCTGGCGGGCGGCGGTCGGGAGGGCGTCGACGCCCGGCGCGGGCTCCGGCTCGACCCGCAGTACGGCGGCGAGGGTGTCGCCGTCGGCCAGGCCGAGCAGGAGCCCGCCCCCGTCGCGCAGCCGCCGGCTGTCCGCGGTGTCGCCCGGGTCCTCGACGTCCAGCGCGTCCAGCGGCCCGAGCCGCCAGCCGTCGGCGTGCCGCAGCTCCCGGGGTGCGGCGGGGTCGAAGAGGGCGAACGCGCGCGCCGCCACCCGCCCGGTGTCCGCACCGGCCAGTGGCGCCAGGTCCGCCAGCACGCCCCGGTCGGAGCCGAGCACGGCGGCGTCCAGCACCAGGGTGTCGATCCGGTCGAGTTCGCGCAGCACGCTGCGGTCCATCGCGATCACGCCGCGCCGGGCGAGGATCAGGCCGAGCCGCGCGGCGTAACCCTCGCGTCCGCTGCCCGGAGCCTTGGGCAGCGCGGAGAGGCCCAGCGCGGCGGCCCGCTTCCCACCCACGACCGGCGTCGCGGCGGCAGCCGCGACGGCGCCCGCGTCGAGCGTCCGGGACACGTACCTCTCGACGGGGCCGTCCGGCTTCGGCCGGGGGCGTTCGATCTTCGGCGCGGAGGCGGCGGCCCGCTCCGGATGCCCGGTCAGCCGAGGCTCGGCCTGTGTCCACGCGCGGAGCTGGGCGCGCGCCTCGCCCCACTGCACCACCCGGTGCGCGCTGTCGAGCACGAGCCCGGTCCAGCTGCCCGTGAGGCCCTGCACCACCGCCTCGGCGAGCGGGAACAGCAGCTCGGCCCGGGGATCGGCGCGTAGCCCCCGGTCCGCCAGCGCGTGCAGCCTCGGGTGCAGGTCGACCGCGCCGAGCAGCCCGGCGACCTCCCCGGGCACCGGCGTGAACGGCAGGATCCGGGTGGCGGCGGAGAGGGTCAGGCCCAGGGCGTCGGAGGCCAGCCCGCCGAGGGTGCGCGGCGTGCGCGGCCCCTCCTCGGGCGGGTGCGGCGGCGGGATCTCCGGGTCCGGCTCGTGGGGGCAGGTGCGTTCGGTGCGGGCGACGGTCGCGATGAGGTCCCGCAGGGCGGGCTCCGGCGTACCGACGGCGACGACCACCCGGCCGGACGGGGCGTTGACCCGCGCCCACTCCACGCCGGGCATCCGCTCCAGCGCCGCCTCGACCTGACGCGCGAGGACGTCGCCGCCGTCCTGGCAGACCCCGAGCACCTCGATGTGGTGCCGCCCGGGGCGGGACCAGACCCGACGCCGGCCCAGCCCGGCTGCCCGCGCCAGCCGGGCCGCGACGGCACCGACGTTCCGGGATGCCTCGCCGACGACCGGCGGCACCGTCACCGGCGGAAGGAGCCGGCCGGCGGTGCGGACCAGTGAGATCATCGAGGCGTACGACCGGACAGGCGCCGGTCAGGCCCCTCGCTGCCGCTGCTCCCGCCGTACGCCATCTCGCCTCCCACGCCCGAAGCTCCGGCGGCCTGGCTTCCCGGCTGATCGTCCGTTATGCGCTCCGAGCAGCGGAAGTTCCCCGGCTGGGCCGGAGAGAGTCGGGTCACCCTTGACCTGAAGCCGGGTTCAGGTCCGAGGCTGGTCGCATGCTGATCGAACTGCTCCGCCGCGGGACGGGTCCGTCGGACCCACGGGCCCGCCTCGGCCACCGACCGTCGTGGCTGCCGGGCGCGGCGGGCCGGAGGTGACCGCAACGGCGACGCACGCCGCCCCGGTCGCCGACGAGGCCGGGCTCTTCGCACCCCGGCTGCGCGCGATGACGGTGGGCAGCGTCGCGCTGATCTCGCTGCTCGCCTTCGAGGCGCTGGCGGTGGGCACCGCCATGCCGACCGTCGCCCGCAGTCTCGACGGGCTGGCCCTCTACGGGCTCGCCTTCGGGGGTCCGTTCGCCGCCGGCGTGCTCGCCATGGTCGCCTCCGGCATCTGGTGCGACTCGCGGGGCCCCCGGGGGCCGATGTGGCACGGGCTCGGCTGGTTCGTGCTGGGGCTGGTGCTCGCCGGCGGCGCCACCACCATGGGCGTGCTGGTCGCCGGCCGGATCGTGCAGGGCCTCGGCTCCGGCCTGCTCTCGGTGGCGCTCTACGTGATCGTCGGGCAGGCGTACCCGGAGGCGCTGCACCGGCGGATCTTCGCGGCGTTCGCGGCCGCGTGGGTCGTACCGTCGCTGGTCGGGCCGGCGCTGGCCGGCCTGATCGTGGAACACCTCGGCTGGCGCTGGGTCTTCCTGGCGGTGCCGGTGGTGGCGGTGCCGGCGGTGCTGCTGATCCACCCCGGCCTGCGGGCGATCGGCGCGCCCCCGGTGACCCGGTTGCCGTCGGGCGCGGCGGCCCGGATCGGCTGGGCCTGCGGGGCGGGGGTGAGCGCCGCACTGTTGCACATCGGGGGGCAGCAGCGCGGCGCTGCCGCCGTCGGGCTGGTGGCCCTGGCGCTGCTCGGGCTACTGGTCTGCGCGCCCCGGCTGCTGCCGGCCGGGTTCCTGCGCGCCGGCCGGGGCCTGCCCACGGTGATCGGGCTGCGCGGTCTCGCCTCGGCCGCGTTCGTGGGCGCGGAGGTGGTGATCCCGCTGATGCTCTCGCGGGAGCGCGGGCTGTCGCCGACCGCCGCCGGCCTGGTCCTGACGACGGGCGCGCTCGCCTGGTCGGCGGGTTCCTGGTTGCAGGGGCGGATGCCGCCGCCGCGCTCCCGGGCCACCCTGCCGAGGGCGGGGCTGACCTGCATTGCCGCCGGTACGGCCGTGGTCACGCTCGCCGTCGCGCCGGCGGTGCCGGTCTGGGTCGGCGTGCTGGGCTGGGCAGGCGCGGGTCTCGGCATGGGGCTGCTCTACCCCTCGTTGTCGGTGCTCACGCTGGAGCTGTCCGCCCCCGGTGAGCAGGGCCGCAACAGCTCCTCGCTGCAACTGGGCGACTCGCTCTTCGCGGCGACCGTGCTGGCGCTCACCGGCGCGGTGCTCGCGGCCGGTGCGGCCCCGGGACCGGCCAGCTACGCCGGCACGCTCGCGGTGGCCTCCGGGCTGGCCCTGCTGGGTGTCGTGCTCGCCGGCCGGGTGGTGCCCGGCGCGTCCGGGATCCGCGCCGGCTGACCGCCCGTCGGGTGCCCGACTCCGGCACGGCCGGCGGCGATGTGCCGATCCGGGCCGGTGGCGGCCGTCGGCCCGGGAGGATGGGCGGACGATGAGCTTCCTGACCATCCTGCCGATGGCCGTGGTGATGATCGCCGGGACGCAGCTGGTCGCGGCGGTCTTCCTCGCCTCGGCGGACCGGCCGCGTGCCGCGTCGCTGGGCTACCTGGGTGGGGCGGGGATCGTGGTGGCGGGCGGGGTGACGGCGAGTTGGCTGCTCACCCGGGCCGTGAAGGTCGACGTAGGTGCCGGGCTCGGGCCACGGTCGGTGGAGAGCCGGATCGACGTGGCCGTGCTGGCGTTGCTGGTCGTCCTGGCCGTGGTCGTCTTCCTGCGCCGGCACACCGCCGGCCCGCCGAAGTGGATGAGCGGCCTCCAGCGGGCGAGCCCGGCGTACGCGCTGCGGCTCGGCGTGCTGCTCTTCCTGGCCATGCCGAAGGACGACCTCACCATGCTCACCGTCGGGGCGAGTGCCGCCCGGCACGACCTGTCCTGGTGGCACCTGCTGCCGTTCGTCCTGCTCACGCTGGCGCTGCTGGCCCTGCCGCTGCTGGCGTTGCTGCTGCTCGGCCACCGGGCCGAAACGGTGCTGCCCCGGCTCCGGGACTGGGCCGGGCGGCACTCCTGGGTGGTCAGCGAGATCGTCATCGGGTTCTTCGTGGTCCTGACGGCTGCCGAGTTGTTGCGGTGAGCCGGCCTGCTCGGGTGAGCCGGCCTGCCGCGGTGAGCCGTCGCGCAGCCGGTCACACGCGGGGGCCGGGCACCGTCACCACCACTGTCGCGCGGCGGGCGCGCGACGGCCGGAGAGGGAGGGAACCATGCGGGTGCTGGTCACCGGGGCGGGCGGTCGGCTCGGGCGGGTGGTGCTGCCCCGGCTGCGCGCCGAGGGGTGGGACGTGCGGGCGACGGGCCGGCGGGCGCGTACCGGCTCGTGGGTGGTCGCCGACCTGGCCACCGGGGAGGGGGTGGTCGAGGCGGTGGCCGGCGTGGACGCCGTACTGCACCTGGCCTCGGCACCGAACCGGGGGCGGCAGACCCACCGGGTCGACGTGCTCGGCACCCGCCGGCTGGTCGTCGCCGCCGGGCAGGCGGGCGTACGGCACCTGGTCTACGTCTCGATCGTCGGGGTGGACCGGGTGCCGATCCCCTACTACCGGCACAAGCTCGCCGCCGAGCAGGTCGTGGTGGCCGGCACGGTGCCGTGGACGGTGCTGCGGGCGACCCAGTTCCCGGAGTTCCTCGACGCGATGCTGCGCGGGGCGAGCCGCCTCGGTCCCGTGATCGGCGACCCGGCCGTACTCGCCCAGCCGGTGGATCCCGGCGAGGTCGCGGACCGCCTCGTCCGGCGGCTCACCGCCGGCCCGCTGCACGGCATCGAGGAGTACGGCGGCCCGGAGGTGCTCCGCTTCGACGACGCGGCCCGCGCGTGGACGGCCGCCCGGCGGTCCCGCCGTCCGCTGCTCCCGGTCCGGATACCCGGCGCGATCGGCCGCGCCCTGCGCTCGGGCGGCCTGGTCACCGAAGCGACCCCGAAGGGCGTCCGGACCTGGGTCGACCACCTCGCCGACACGTACGGGGGAACGGGCGCAAGATGAACGGCCTGCGCGTTCACGTCCGGCCTACCGTGACGCCATGTTCGCCATGGTCGCCACCGTCATCCTGTACGTCGCCGGTTTCGTCTTCCTCTACGGCGTGATCCGGCTCGCCATCCGCCACGCCCTGGAGGAGATGGAGGTGCGCCGGGTCCAGGCCGAGCGGGCGGAGGAACTGGCCTCCGTCCGGGACCGCGCGCTGCTCCGCGAGAACGGCTTCCTCACCGGCAACTGACCGGCCCCGTCCTGGCCGCCCGGCCCTGGCCGGCCGTCCCGACCGGCCCGTCCCGGCGGTCCGGGACGGGGCCGGTGCTCCGGGTGATTAGAAGTCGGCGGCCACGGCCAGGTTGAACTTGTCGACGGCAGCCTTCTTCTCCTCCGGGAGCGCTTCGACGTCGATCCGGTCGGCCTCGCCTCTCCCGTCGTGGGTGTCGACACCCTTGAGGAGGTGGTCGACGATGGAGTTCGCCTCGTCGGTCGTGAAGCCTGCGTCGGTCAGGATGTGCAGCGGAAGTTCACTCATGCCGATCGGCGGTACCCGGCATCACCCGCTCCCACACGCCGTCGGCACCCGTCTCCGGATCGATAGGGGTGACCCCCTGCCGACGACGGTTCCGGTCGCTGGTCAGGTGGTGGGACGCCGGGCCCGGGCGGGTGCGAGGATCGCAGGCGTGATGGGGACGCTGAAGACCGAACCTGCCCGCAGCCGGCTCGACCTGCTCGCTCCGCCGGTCGCCGCCGCCATCGGGCAGTGGCCTGCCGAGGCGCCGGTGGACGTCGACGACGTGCTGGTGGCGCCGATCGACGCCGAGCTGGCCGACACGGCCGCCTTCTGCGCCGCGTACGAGGTGGGGCTGGACGAGTCGGCCAACTGCGTGGTGGTGGCCGGCAAGCGCGAGGGGGTCGTGCGCTACGCGGCCTGCGTCGTGCTCGCCACCACCCGCGTCGACGTCAACGGGGTGGCCCGCCGCGCACTCGACGTGCGGAAGGCGAGCTTCGCGCCGATGGCCGAGGCGGTGGAGCTGACCGGCATGGAGTACGGCGGCATCACCCCGATCGGCCTGCCGGAGCAGTGGCCGATCCTGGTCGACGCGCGGGTGATCGCCGCCCCGCACGTGATCATCGGGTCGGGCGTACGGCACAGCAAGATCGCGCTGCCCGGGCCGGCGCTCGGCGCGCTGCCCGGCGCGCACGTGGTGGAAGGGCTGGCCAGGCCGGCCTGACCGGTGACGGACGTCGATACCGTTGCACGTGAAACATCACACACGTCGATGTCCGTCGCCGAGGTCGACCCCGCCGCCGTGGACGGTTCAGTCGGCCTCGGCCTCACGGCCGCCGTGGACGGCTCAGCCGGGGTCGGCTCAGTCGGCTTCGGCCTCGCGGCGGTCCACCTCGACCAGGGCGGCGAGCAGCGTCTCCGGCTCCTGCGCGCCGGTGACCGCGTACCGGCCGGCCAGCACGAAGGTGGGCACGCTGGTCACCCCGATCTGCCGGGCGGTGGCCAGCTCGTCGGAGAGTTCCGCCACCCGCTCGCCGGAGTCGAGGAAGCGGCGCGCCTCGGCCGCGTCCAGGCCCACCTCGGCGGCGAGCGCGGCGAGCGCGTCACGGGAGCCGACGTCGACGCCGTCGGTGAAGTGGGCACGGTAGAGCGCGTCGACCGTCTCGGCGGCGCGTCCCCGGTCGGTGGCCCAGGCGACCAGGCGGTGCGCGTCGAAGGTGTTGGCCGCGACCGCGCGGTCGAAGTCGAGCTTCAGGCCGATCTGGGCCGCCACCTCCGTCACCTGACCGAACATCTGCCGGACGCGGTCCGGCCCGCCGAACTTCGCGGCCATCGCGTCGACAAGTGGACGCGGCTCCGGCACCGGCGACGGGTCGAGCTGGAACGGCCGGTAGCGGACGGTCACCTCGCCGTCGTACGACTCCAGGGACTGCTCCAGCCGACGCTTGCCGATGTAGCACCAGGGGCACACGACGTCGGCGTAGATCTCGATCTCCATGTCGGGTGACAACCCTCCGTCTAGTGCGGTGTCCACTAACGTTCACCGGGTTTCCGGTGGAGTGTTGTGGATCCTCGCCGTGCGGGCGAGCGACTCCCCACCGGGTGGTGGGGCGGGCCACCGCGGGCCATCTTGACCTCCGCGCCGCCGGGTGGGCGGCGGGGGTCACGTCGGGACTGGCCGGCTCCGGGGAGGTGCCGGCCGGCTCGACGGTGCGTGACCACCCCGGGCAGCGTGACCGCTGTGGGGGTGGTGGGTCCGCCGCCCGGGGTGCGGGTGGCGATGCTGGCCGCCGCGACGACATCGCGGTGGCCTGAAAACTGGCAGTGCGGGCAGGTCAGGGTCCGCCCGCGTGGCTTCGGTACGCGTTTGCGGCAGCTGGGGCAGGTCGACGACGTGCCGCGTTCGTCGACGAGGTGGACGGTGATGCCGGCGAGGGCGGCCTTGTCGGTGAGGATCTGCAGGAGTCGGCCGATCTGCCACTGTCGTAGCCGCAGGTTGTGCCGCTGGCCAGCCGGCAGGTTGAGGACGCCGCGGGGGTCGCCGACGTGCAACATCCCGACCCGCTGATCTACGGCCCAGTCGACGACGGTGCGGGCGGCCTCGTGTTGGGCCTGCCGAACCCGCCGCCGATGCCGACCCTCTACCCTGCGGGTCCGGGCACGATACTGGCGCCACCGCCGCGACCCCCGCTGACCCGGCTTCGGTGCCCGGCGGGCCACGGCACGATTGCGGGCTTTGGTGTCGGCCAGGTGCATGCGGTGCTCGGCGCGGATCGCCCGCCCCGACACCAACAACGCCTCCCCGCCACAGCCGGCGACGGCGTACGGGTGGATGATCCCCACGTCCACGCCCGCCACCCGGCCGGGATCCGGACCCTCACCCGACGGGTACACCGCGATCGTAACCTCGGCGGTGACGTCGAGGAACAGACGGCCGCCCTCGCACAGCAGCGTGATCGAGCGGACCTGCTCGACCGGATACGGCACCTGACGGGCCAGGCGCACCCACAACGCCGGGGTGCCCCTCGCCGTCGGGATACGCACGCGGTGGCCGTCGAGGGTGAACGTGCCGTGACACCAGCGCACCGGCACCAATCCCCGCCTGCGCCTGGGAGAACGCGCTGACAGGTCACCGGCCTTGCGGCGTTTCGCCGCCGCGAACCACGCATCGGAAAACCGCCGCAACACCGACCGCGCGCCGGTCGAGTCCAGCTCGGCGAAGGTGCCCGACCCGGAAGACGCCAACTCGCGACACAACTCCTGGTAGCCCGTCAGCGGCGCGTCCTGGCGGCGGCGCCGCCACGCGTTGACCTCCAGCACGCACGCCCACACATCACCGGCCGAACGCAGCAGCCCGAAACACCGCCGCCGCTGCGCGGGCGTTACCCGCAGCGCGACACGAGCGGTGCGATACACCACCGCAGGCGCAGCAGGATCCCGACGACGAGGCACAAACCGAAGCCAACACCACCGGTACGACAATTTCACCACCGCCGAACCCGGCAAAGGTTCGTGGACACCGCACTAGCTGGTCTGTTCCCGGACCTGCCGCTTGAGCCGGGCCAGGATGGCCGTGCCGCCGCGCACCCGCAGCGGGCTGATCGCCTGTGCCAGTCCCATCCGCTGGTAGAGATCGTCGGGCACGGCGAGCACTTCGTCCGCGCTCGCCCCGGCCAGCCCTTCGGCGAGGATGCCGGCGAACGCGCGCGTGGTGGGTGCCTCCGGCGGGCAGTCGAACAGCGTCTCCACCGTCTTCTCCGGCGTCACCCGGGCACGCAGGAAGAACGCCGTCTGGCACTCCGGCACCTGCTCCATGCCCTCCCGGCCGGCGGCGCCGGCGGGCAGCGGCGGGATGACGTCGGCGTACTCCAGCAGCATCTCCAGCACCACGTTGCGGGGCGCGGCGGCGAACTCGTCGACGATCTCGGAAAGCCTGGCCGGCATGGATGACATGCCTCCGAGGCTACCGCCGAAGGAAGGGACCCTTCCTATGCCGCAGGCGTTGGCAGGGGCCCTTCCTCACACCTCAGACGGTCGGTGCCTGCTCGCTGATGTCGCTAAGCGCCGAGTGGGGGTCGAGCTGCATCGCGAGGTCGCCGAGGGAGACGATGCCGACCAGCTTGCGCTCGCTGTCGCAGACCAGCACCCGCCGGATGCCCCGCTCCCGCATCAGGGCCGCCGCCTCCGCCGCGGTCGAGTGCTGCTCGATCATCACCACCTCCCGGGTGATGATCGAGCCGATCGTGGTGGTGGCCGGGTCGCTGCGCTCGGCCACCGCCCGTACGACGATGTCCCGGTCGGTGAGCATGCCGGCGAGGGTGGCGCCGTCGGTGACCACCACGTCGCCGATGTCCGCCTCCTTCATCACCCTGGCAGCCTCGTCCAGGGTGGTCTCGGCCGGCAGGTAGATGACCTGCTTCGTCATCACGTCGCTGACCCGGTAACCGGTCATGAGAGCCTCCAGAACGCATTCAGTCGATCGGACTGCGGTACCCCGTGACACGTTCGCTACACCACGTTCCCGCGCTCCCGGTGTACCTGGTCGACCAGCCGGTCCGCCACCCCGTCGACCGGCAGCTCGATGCGCTCGCCGGACGCCCGGTCGCGCATTTCCACGTACCCCTCGGCGAGACGTCGGCCGACCACGACGGCGCGCGGGATGCCGATCAGCTCGGCGTCGGTGAACTTCACCCCGGCGGAGACGTGCGTCCGGTCGTCGACGAGCACCCGCAGGCCGGCGGCGGCGAGCCGCCCGCCGAGCTCCAGCGCCGCGTCGAGCTGCGGCCCCTTGCCGGCGGCCACCAGGTGTACGTCGCACGGCGCGATCGCCGTCGGCCAGACGAGCCCCCGCTCGTCGTGGTGCTGTTCGGCGATCGCCGCGACCGCACGGGACACCCCGATCCCGTAGCAGCCCATGGTCGGCCGTACGGGCTTGCCGGCGGGACCGAGCACGTCGACCGCGAAGGCGTCGGTGTAGCGGCGACCGAGCTGGAATATGTGCCCGATCTCGATGCCCCGCCGCATGGTCAGCTCGCCGGTGCCGCACCCTGGGCAGGGATCGCCGGGGCGCACCTCGGCGGCCTCGACCGTGCCGTCCGGCACGAAGTCCCGGCCGCAGACCACCCCCGTCGCGTGGCGACCCGGCTCGTTCGCGCCGGTCAGCCACGCGCTGCCCGGCACCACCCGGGGATCGGCCAGGTAGCGGATGCCCAGCTTCGCCAGGACCTGCGGCCCGATGTAGCCCCGGACCAGCTCGGGGTGGGCGTCCCAGCCGTCGAAGACGTCCACGGTGGCCGGGGCGACCGCCGCGCCGAGCCGCTTCAGGTCGACCTCGCGGTCGCCGGGCAGCCCGACCACCAGCAGCTCGGCCTCCTGCATGCCGGGTCGGCGTAAGGCGAGCACCACGTTCTTCAGGGTGTCGGCGGCGGTCCAGTCGTCCCGGCCGCCCAGGCGTCGGGCGTTGGCCAGCTCGACCAGGCTGGCGATGGTCGGGGTCTCGGGGGTGTCGTGCTCCTCGGCGGGCGGCTGGGCGTCCGGGTCGCCGGCCGGCGGGGCGGGCGTGGTCACCGCCTCGGTGTTGGCCGCGTAGTCGCAGGCGGTGCAGCCGACGAAGGTGTCCTCGCCGACGGGCGTCGCCGCCAGGAACTCCTCCGACGCCGACCCGCCCATCGCCCCGGAGGTGGCGCGCACGATCGTGTGTTCCAGCCCGAGCCGGTCGAAGATCCGCCGGTACGCGCCGCGGTGCCGCTCGTACGCCGCCGCGAGGCCCGCCTCGTCGAGGTCGAACGAGTAGGCGTCCTTCATCAGGAACTCGCGTCCGCGCAGCAGTCCGGCGCGCGGCCGGGCCTCGTCCCGGAACTTCGTCTGGATCTGGAAGAGCGTCACCGGGAAGTCCCGGTACGAGGTGAACAGGTCCTTCACCAGCAGCGCGGCCAGTTCCTCGTGGGTGGGCGCCAGCAGGTGCTCCGCGCCGCGCCGGTCGGCGAGGGTGAAGATGTCGTCGCCGTACTCCGTCCACCGGCCACTGGTCCGGTAGGGCTCGGCCGGCAGCAGCGCCGGGAAGTGCACCTCCTGGTCGCCGATCGCCGTCATCTCCTGCCGGACCACCTCGGTGACCCGGTCCAGCACCAGCTTGCCCAGCGGCAGCCAGGTGTAGCCGCCCGGTGCGGCACGACGGATGTAGCCGGCGCGCAGCAGGAGCCGGTGGCTCGGCACCTCCGCGTCGGCCGGGTCCTCGCGCAGGGTCCGGAGCAGCAGGGTCGACATGCGTAGCAGCATTGGCGCAGCGTACGGGGGCCGGTGGCGGGACGACGATCCATTTCGGCTACGGCGGTCAGCCCGGTTCCGGGGCGGGTGGCGTCGCCGGGACGGGGCCGAGCAGGCGGCGCGGACCCTGACCGGTCTCGCCGAGGTGGTCGTCGGTGTTGCGCAGGAGGCAACGGTCGATGGAGAGGCAGCACGCCATTGGCGGCCGGGCGGAACGCCGCGTTCCGCCCGGCCGGCTCAGCGGGCGCCGTGACCGGCGGGCGTGACCTGATCCAGCAGGCCGGCGAGCCGTTTGGCCACCGGCGGGGCGTGCAGGTGCAGCCGGGCCACGTTGATGCTGTCCTCGCCGACGACCGCGAGCAGCGCCTGTGGGCTGACCGCGTAGACGCTCAGGTAGCCGCTGGCGTTGCGGACGGTGGACTGCTGGAAGTCGCCCTGTCCCAGCCGCAGCCCGACCTGCCGGCCCAGCCCGTACGTGGTGGCGGCGAGCGCCGCCAGGTCGTTCGGGTCGACGTCGGTCTGCAGGTTGTGGGTGATGAGCAGGCCGTCCACGCCGCCGAGGACGCAGCCGTGCACCCCGGGGATCTGGAGGCGCAGCTCCGACAGCTCGTGCCCGATCGCCGGGTACGGCAGCGACGTGTTCCCGGCCAGCGACGGGGGCAACGACCGGGGTGGCGGAAGGGTGCCCGTGCGTGCGGTGCGGCGGGGAAGCGGGGTCTCGGTGTCGTCGATCCCGCTCACAGCTCCAGGCTCTCCTCGATGCTGCGCAGCTGGTGACGCGCCATCGCCAGGTTGGCGCGGCTCTTGCTCACCATCAGGTAGAGGAAGAGCCCCTTGCCGGTGCGGCTGGTCACCGGGCGGATCAGGTGGTACTGCGTGCCGAGGGTGATGAGGATGTCCTCGATCTCGTCGTTCAGGTTGAGCATCTCGATGGTGCGCAGCTTGGCGCGGACGACATCGGTGTTGCCGGCGGCGGCGACGGTCAGGTCGATCTCCCCGGTTCCGCCCGCCACGCCGAGGGTCATCCCACTGTTGTAGTCGACGAGTGCGGCGCCGATCGCGCCGTCGATGCTCATCGCGTTCTTCAGTGCCAGGTCGAGGTTCGACACGCTGCTTACTCCCAGGACGTGCGGGCGGCGTCGCCGTCTGCGGTGCAGAGGGTGACACGGCGGTGACAAGTGTTACAACCTCGTTAAAAAGGCTTGGACGAGGCTCGCACACCGGAGGCCGCAGCGCACCTGCTGGCGCCGTCATCCACCTGACCGGACCGTGCCGGCCGGCCGGCAGTCCCCGCAAATAGGACGCTCCGAGGGTTGTCGACGGCGCCACGGAACTCCTCGCATCGACGCAGCGCGGTGATCGGGCTCGTGGCCCCGGTCCCGGATCACGCCTTTGGGCACGGTCCCGCCGCCAACGATGACCTCCGCCACGTTTGTTCCTCGGTCCCCCCGCCACCGGCCCTCCTGGTGAAGACTGTCCCGCGTCGGGAAGGGCCCCTTCCTCCACCGGGGTGCTCTTTCCCACCGCACGTCGGAGGGATGATCAGGTGCGCTGGCGCAGTTACGTGGCGGTCGGGGACAGCTTCACCGAAGGCATGGACGACGCGTACCCGGACGGCAGCTACCGGGGCTGGGCGGACCTGGTGGCCACCCGGCTGGCCGCCGGGGCCGGCCCCGACTTCCGGTACGCGAACCTGGCCATCCGGGGCCGGCTCTTCCCCGGCGTGGTGGCCGAGCAGGTGCCCGCCGCGCTCGCCATGAAGCCCGACCTGATCAGCTTCGCGGCCGGCGGCAACGACGTGCTCCGCCGCACCTTCGACCCGGACGCCCTGGTCACCCGCTTCGACGACGTGGTGCGCAGGCTGCGCTCCGGCGGCGCCGACGTGGTCCTGTTCCGATTCGCCGACGTGATGGCCCGGCTGCCCGGCCAGCGCCTCGTCGCGCCCCGGGTGCAACTGCTCAACCGGGCCGTCGGCGAGACCGCCGAGCGGCACGGCGCCATCCTGGTCGACCTGTACGCCGACGACGCGTACCTCAACCCGATGCTCTGGAGCACCGACCGGCTGCACCTGTCGGAGGCCGGGCACCGACGGGTCGCCGCGCAGGTGCTCAACGCGCTCGGCGTCGGCTGCGACGAGGAGTGGCTGATGGTGCCGCCGCACCCGGCGCCGACGCCCTGGCTGGCCGCCCGCGCCGCCGACCTGCGCTGGGCCGGGCGGCACCTGGCGCCGTGGATCAAGCGCCGGCTCACCGGCCGCTCCTCCGGCGACACGGTCACCGCCAAGCGCCCGTCGCTCGGCCCGATCGTCGACTGAGTCGTGCTCACCCTGCACACCGCGCCGCTGCTGCGGACCACGCCCGACGCCCCGCCCACCCCGGGGGCCGCCGTCGCGGTCCGGGCCGACCGGATCGTCGCGGTCGGGCCGCTGGGCGAGCTGACCGAGGCGTACGCGGGAGCCCGGATCCGCCGCTGGCCCGGCACGCTCGGGCCGGGGCGGGTGCACGACGGGCCGCTGCCGGCCGCCGACACGCCCCGCGAGCGGGTGCACGCGCTGCTGCGCCTCGGGGTGACCGCCGTCCTGGCCGGCCACCTGACCGATCCGGCGCTGCGGGCCGCCGTGGAGCGCGGCGACCTGCTGGTGCTGCCCGCCGCCGTACCGTCGGTGCTGGCTCCCGGCGGGCGCGCGGATCTGGCCGTCCTCGACGCCGACGGCGCCTGCCTGGTGACCGTGGTCGCCGGCCGGATCGCCCACCGCCGCGCCTGACCGCGACGCCGGGGAGCCAGCCGTCCGGAGCCCGTCAGGGCGACGCCGACGAACCCGACCGACACACGCAGGCTCGTCGGTCGGCCGTCGTGGGCCGTCAGGAGACCAGGGTCCACGTACGCGTGACGCCGGAGTCGACGCCCATGATCTGGGCCGATCCGGTGCTCACGACGACCGTGTCGTCCCGCAGCACCTCGACCGACAGGCTGGCGTCGGTGTCGTCGCGCAGCGCGGCGCGCAGCTCGGGCACGTCGACGTAGTGTCCGCCGGTCCAGAAGCCGGCGCTGCCGTAGGCACTGGTGACGGCGAGGACCCCGCCGTTCGCGGCAGCGACGTCACTGGTGTTGTCGGGCAGGCCCGGTCGCTGCTCCCACCTGCTCCCGACCAGCCGCCACACCTGCTTTGTCGCCGCCACGTCGAATCCGTCCTCCCGGACGCCCACCAGCCAGGCGTCGGCACCGTCCGGGGAGACCAGGAGCCGTCCGGCCCCCGCCACGGCCGGCAGCCTCCGCCAGCTCGCCGCCCCGTCGGCGCTGAGCAGGACGGTGAGCCGGTCTCCGTCGCGTACGGTCAGCCAGAGCCGCCCGTCGCCGCTCTCGACGAGCCGGTGTTCGGTCTCCTCGGTGAGGGCCACCGGGGGCTGCGGGCGGACGGGGCCGGAGCCGACCCGGATCAGCTCCCGGCGGGGACACGGTCTGCCTTCCAGGCTGTCTTGGCCCGGACAGCGGATGAGGAATCCGCTGCGGGTCACGGTGCTCCGCTGCGTGGCCGGCGGCGGGGCGCTGAACGGGTGGCGGGACCAGGCAGCGCCGCCGTCCGTGGTGACGAGGTATCCGTCGCGGTCCATCAACGTGAGCGTCCGGTCGTCGATCGGCAACATGCTCGCGGGCCCCTTCGCATCAGCGAGCGGGGCAGTCGGCTGCCAGGTCGCCCCGCCGTCGGTGGTCCGCCCGACGGCCCGCCGGCAGCCGGTCGCGTCCGGGTCGCGCGGGCCGCAGGTGTCGAAGAGCGCCCAGCCGTGCCGGGCGTCGACGAAGCGCAGGTCGGCCAGCTCGCCGGGCTCGCCGGGCAGGGCGACTTTCCGTTCCGGGAGCTGCCCGGTGGGTGTCGGCGACACGGAGGGGGTGGGCGACGGGGCCGGCGGGTCGGGATCCGCGCCCCGGCCGGCGGCAACGAACGCGCCGGCCGGTCCGGCCAGGAGGAGGGCAGCCACACCCGTCAGCAACCGTCGCCGCCGCCGGTCGCGTACCCGGCGTTCGGCCACCGGCACGCCCGGCGGGCGAAAACTGGTCATCGCGTCGGCCTCGAACTCGGCGAACATCCCGTCCAGGTCGTTCTCACGCACCGTGGGCCTCCTGCCGCTCGGTGAAGTACGTGGCGAGCGTCGCCCGGCCCCGGGACAACCAGGAGCGGACGGTGCCCTCGGGGGCGTCCATCTGGTCGGCGATCTCCGCGATGCTCAGGTGCGCCAGGTGGTGCAGCACGACGGCCCGGCGCTGGCTCGTGGGCAGACAAGCCAGGGCATGGCTCAGCGCCACCCGGTCCGGTTCCGGGCCGGGGACGTGTTCCTCCCGCTGCCTGGCCAGGTGCCGGACGGCGGTGCGGACCCGGCGCAGCCGGCTGGTGGCCAGGTTCCAGGCGACCCGGCGGACCCATGCGGACGGGTCGTCGTACGTGCTGATCCGGTTCCAGCGCTCCAGCACCCGGCAGAACGCCTCCTGGGTCAGGTCCTGCGCCTCGGCGTGGTCCCCCAGATACGCGTAGAGCTGCACCGCCAGGCGGTGGAAGTGGGCCTGGTAGAAGTCGGTGAAGTCCACTGGTGACGCGGCGGCCCGGGGCGGCCCGGTTCGGTGCCGTACGGTCATGGCGATCCTCGTTGGTTGGCGGGTCTCGCCACTGTCACGTGTGACGCGTCGAATCCGCTGCACCGATTTCTGATGGCCGGTCGCCGGCCCGGGATGCGGCGTACCTTGGGGATCATGTCTGTGCCGAGCGATCCCGATCCCCGACTCCAGTCGTACGCGGACCCGCAGCGGTTGGTCACCACCGAATGGTTGGCCGAGCACCTGGGCGACGAGGGGCTCGTCGTCGTCGAGTGCGACGAGGACGTGCTGCTCTACGACACCGGCCACATCCCGGGTGCCGTGAAGGTGGACTGGCACACCGAGCTGAACGACCAGGTCACCCGGGACTACCTGGACGCCGAGCGCTTCGCCGAGCTGTGCGCCGCGAAGGGCATCGGCCGGGGCGACACGGTCGTCTTCTACGGCGACAACTTCAACTGGTGGGCCGCGTACGCCCTCTGGGTGTTCAGCCTCTTCGGCCACCCGGACGTGCGGCTGCTCGACGGCGGCCGGCAGAAGTGGGTCGCCGAGGGCCGCGAGACGACGCGGGACAAGCCGACCCGATCCCGCGCCGACTACCCGGTGCCGCAGCGTAACGACGCGCCGGTGCGGGCGTACCGCGAGCAGGTGATGGCGCACGTGGCGGCGGGCCGTCCGCTTGTCGACGTCCGGTCGCCGGGCGAGTACACCGGCGAGATGCTGCACATGCCGGACTATCCGCAGGAGGGCGCGCTGCGCGGCGGTCACATCCCGGGTGCGGTCAGCAAGCCGTGGAAGTCCGCCGCCAACGACGACGGCACGTTCAGGTCGGCCGACGAGCTGCGGGCGATCTACGCCGACCAGCTCGGGCTGAGCCCGGACGACGACATCGTGGCGTACTGCCGCATCGGCGAGCGGTCGAGCCACACCTGGTTCGTGCTGCGGCACCTGCTGGGCTACCCGCAGGTGCGCAACTACGACGGCTCGTGGACCGAGTGGGGAAACCTGGTCCGGGCCCCCGTCGTGAAGGGCGACCAGCCCGGCGGCCTGGCAAGCTGACGCGCCGGCCGGTCCCCGCGCGCCCGCTACGGTCGCACGGGGATCGGCCCTGCCGTGGTACGGGACAGGTCAGCCGGCGGAGAGCGACACCGCCCCGAACAGGTTCCGCGTCACGCCCGTGATCTCGCGGGTCTCCGGCCGCCAGCGCAGCAGCCCGCCCGGGTTGTGGCGCAGCAGCACCGCACCGTCGGAGTCCCAGCCGAGCACCTCGCAGCAGCCCTTCCAGCGGTCCCGGCCAAGGTCGAGCAGGTGGGTCACCACGCGCGTCCGGGCGTTCATCAGCGCGACGCCCTCCAGCCCGCCCATCGTGTCCGTGGTGATCCAGCCGGCGCGAGCCACCCGGTCACCGCGCTGCCAGCCCCGCCCGTAGAACTCGTCGACCCGGTGACCGGGTGGTAGCGCGCGGAAGTCGACCGCGCCGAAGCCGCGGGACGTCTCGTCGTCGGTCCACCGGATCTCCGTCAGGTTCGGTGGCGTGCCGCCCAGTTCGAGAGGGAGGTTCGGCGGGGCCGCCGGGTCGGGCGTGACCGCGTCCCAGGGAGACAGGGGCAGCTTCCGGGCGGCGCCCGTGGCCCGGTCCAGCTCGTACGTGGTGTCGTCGTCGCCGACGAGCAGCCGGTCGCCGGACCAGAGGACGTGCTCCAGGTAGCCCTTGAGCGGGTGGCGGCGTACGGCGGCGGTGGTCAGGTCGACCACGATCACCTCGTCGGTCTGGGCGAAGGCGGCCGTCCGCCCGTCCGGGGAGAGGCTCCCGCTCTTCAGCGGCACCGCCTCGTTGCCCCCGGCGTCGCGGGTCGGGGCGGGGGTGACCACGTCGAGGTCGCGTACGACGCCGTCGTCGCCGAGCACCCGGATCCGGCCGTTGACGTCGGTCTCCAGGTCGCGTGGCTGGTATAGCGCCAGCGCCCGGCGTACAGGCCGGTCGGAGAGCGTCGCGCCGACCGGGTCGCCGAGGCGGCCCAGCGGGTGCCCGGGATAGGCCAGGTCGGCCGGGGGCGTCTGCACGGGTACGGGGTGCGGGGTCGGGTTCCGGTCCGGTGTCGCGGTGGTGGCCGGTGTTGGCGGCGCGGCGGGGCGCAGGGCCAGTGCCGTACCGCCGGTGAGCAGGGCGACCGCGAGCACGGTGGCGCCGGCGGCGCGGCGGGCACGCCGCACCCGGCGGGCCCGTTCCCAACCGGTCGCCGCCGGGTGGGCCGGCTGTACGTCCTCGGTGGCGACGGTGAGCAGCCGGTGCAGTTCGTCTTCCCTCACGGGTTCACCTCCAATCCGGTCATCAGGTCGTCGCCGGGCCGTCCCTCGTCGCGTCCCAGCTCCGGCGCGATCTCCCGGAGCCGGCGCAGCGCCATGTGGCACTGGCTCTTGACGGTGCCGACGGTGACGCCGAGCGCCTCGGCGGTGGCGGCCTCGGTGAGATCCTCGAAGTAGCGCAGCACCAGCACGGCCCGCTGCCGGGGCGGCAGGTGGCCGAGCGCGTCGCGCAGCGCGAGCCGCAGTGCCCCGTCGCCCTCGGGCGTGGCCCGCTCCGGCGGGTACTCGCTCAGCCACTCCCGGCGGCGTCGGCGCCACCAGGAGACGGCGTCGCGGTAGAGGATGGTCCGCACGTACGCGGCCGGGTCACCGTGCCGCACCGAAGGCCAGCGCAGGGCGAGCTTGAGCAGCGCGTCCTGGAGCAGGTCCTCGGCCTGGTGCCGGTTGCCGCAGACCAGGTAGGCCGCGCGCAGCAGCCGGTGCTGGTGGCACTCGACGAATGTGACGTAGCCGTCCCGCCCGTCGTCGGTCGTCGGCGGTCCCATCCGCACTCCCCTCCGGCCGGCCGTTGCGCGTCACAAGACAGACGCACCGGGGCCGGAAAAGGTTGGGCGCGGCGGCGAGATCAGGCGTCGGGCGCGCCGCACAGGTAGCGCTGGACGGTCGGCGCGACCCAGGCGACCAGCTCGGCCGGGTCGGCGTCGACCACCGGGGGCAGCCGGAGCACGTACCGGGTCAGCGCCAGGCCGAGCATCTGGCTGGCGACCAGCCCCGCCCGCCGGGGGGCCTGCGCCGGTTCCGGCACGACCCGGGCCACCGCCGTGGTGAGCTGGTCGGCGAAGATGCCCCGCATCCGCTCGGCGGCGGCGTGGTTGGTGGCGGCCGTACGCAGCAGCGCGGCCATCGTCCCGTCGGTCTCCCACCGGTCGACGAAGTGCCGGACCAGCAGCTCGCCGAGCCGCTCGGGTGGCGCGTCGGCCAGCTCGGGCAGCCGCAGGTCGAACTCGGCCGCCGCCGCGAAGAGCCCCTCCTTGCTGCCGTAGTAGCGCATCACCATCGACGGGTCGATCCGCGCGTCCGCCGCGATGGCCCGGATGGTCGCCCGGTCGTAGCCGTCGGCGGCGAAGCGTTCGCGGGCGGCGCGGAGGATCGCCGCCCGGGTGGCGTCGGAGCGGCGGGTACGGGTCGGCGCGGCGTCGGTCATGCCCACGACCGTATGCCAACGCCTGTTGACACTCCACCGTCGGCCGTCCTAACGTTGCCAACAAGCGTTTGCCAACAGCCGTTGGCATTAACTGACGGAGGCCGACGATGCTGCCCACGAGCACGGACGTCCTGGTGGTGGGTGCCGGCCCGACCGGGCTGACCGCCGCGCTGACCCTCGCCCGGCGCGGGGTCGACGTGACCGTGGTCGACCGGCTGGACCGGCCGGCGCGGACCTCCCGGGCGGCGGTCGTGCACGCGTACACCCTGGAGACGCTGGACCGGATCGGCGCCGGCGCGCCGCTGGTGGCGCGCGGGCTGCGGTCGCCGGGGTTCACGGTCCGCGACCGCGACCGGGCGCTGCTCGCCGTGCCGTTCGACACGCTGCCCTCCCGGCACGCCTACGCGCTGATGGTGTCCCAGTCGGTCACGGAGGAGGTGCTCGCCGGGCAGCTCGCCGCGCTCGGCGTCCCGGTGCTGCGCCCGTACGAGATGACCGGGCTGGCCCCCGACGCGGCCGGCGTGGTCGCCACGTTCGCGGGCGGCGCGACGGTCCGGGCCCGCTTCCTGGTCGGCGCCGACGGGATGCACAGCACAGTGCGGGAGCGGGCCGGAATCGGCTTCTCCGGCCCGGCCGGCGGCGAGGAGTCGTTCGTCCTCGCCGACGTCCGGCTGGAGAGCGCGCTGCCCCGCGACCGGGTGTCCCTCTTCCTGGCCCGCTCCGGCCCGCTGGTCTGGGCGCCGCTGCCCGACGGGGTGGTCCGGCTGGTCGCGGCCGTGGCGGAGGCTCCGGCCGCGCCCGACCGGGCCCACCTCCAGGCGCTGCTCGACGAGCGCGGCCCGGCCCGCCGCCCCGACCGGGTGACGGAGGTGCTCTGGGGCTCCCGGTTCCGGATCCACCACCGGATCGCCGACACCTTCCGCAAGGGGCCGGTGCTGCTGGCCGGCGACGCCGGGCACGTGCACAGCCCCGCCGGCGGGCAGGGAATGAACCTCGGCATCGTGGACGCGGTCGACCTCGGTGACACGCTCGCCGACGTGCTGGCCGGCGCGCCCGACGCGCTGCTCGACGCGTACGCGGCCCGGCGCCACCCGATGGCCGGGGAGGTGGTGGCCCTCGCCGTCCGGCTGACCCGGCTCGCCACCCTGCCGCCGGCCGCCCGGCCGGCCCGGAACCTGCTGTTCCGCCTGCTCGGCGCCGTACCGCCGGCCCGGCACCGGATCGCGATGCGCCTCTCCGGCCTGCACCACCGCGACGGGACGCGCGGCCAGGCCGCCCGGTGGATCAGGCGCGACGGGGCGCGCGGCTAGGCTGCCCCGGTGGGTCAGGTGTGGCGTGACTGGGGTGGCGTGCTGCTCGCCGTGGCCGCCGGGCTGCCCCTGCTGGCCCTCCTCACCGCCGTGCTGGCGCGTTACCGCCGCGACGCCGCGACGGTCGGGGAGTCGTGGCGGCGCAGCGTCGCCGAGGTGGGCGCGGTGGCCGGCACCCTGCCGTGGGTGTGGATGATCCTCACCCCCCGGCCCGCGCCCCGGCAGGTCGACCTGGTGCCGCTACGCGACCTGGCCGACCTGCTGACCGGGCCGCCGGCGACCGCCGTGGTCCAGGTCGTCGGCAACCTGCTGGTCTTCGCCGCGCTGGGCTTCTTCGCCCCGGTACGCCTGGCCGCACTGGCCGGCGTCGGCCGGCTGTTCCTGCTCGGGGCGGCCGGTTCCGTGCTGGTCGAGTCCCTCCAGTACGCGCTCGACCTCGGCCGGGTCTCCTCGGCCGACGACGTGCTGCTCAACGCGACGGGCGCCGCCCTGGCCGGGCTGCTGTCGCGACCCTGGTGGGCCCGGCGGCCGGTGCCGGCGCGGCCGGTCGCAGCGTCCGCCATGCCGCGAGGGTGACCAGCACGAAGACCCCGGCCGCCGCCGCCACCACCGGACCCACCCCGTACGCCGCGCCGGCCATGCCCGCGAGGGCCGCCCCGACCGGCGCGGTGAGCAGGGCGACCATCCGCTGGGCGGCGCCCACCCGGCCGAGCAGGGCGGGCGGCACGTGGCGCTGCCCGTACGAGGCCCACAGGCCGTTCCACACCGTGGTGCCGGCCGCGAACACGGCCAGCGCCAGCCCGCCGGGCACCGGATGCCGGGCCAGCGCCAGCCCGGTCAGCGCGACGGCCTGGCCGACGAGCACGACGCGCAGCGCGGGCACCGTGCCGAGCCGGGCGGCCAACCGACCCGCCCCGAGCCCACCGGCGAGCCCGCCGAGGACCGCCCCCGCCGCGAACAGCCCGTACCCGGCCGGCGGCACCCGCAGCACGTCGAGCGCGTAGAGCACAAGCACCGCCATCAGCCCGCTGATCGCCAGGTTGCTCCCGGCGGTCGCCACGGTCAGCCGCCACAGCATCGCGTCCCCGCGTACCCACCGCACCCCCTCGACGCCCTCCCGCCACACCGACCGCCGCCCGGGGCTCGCGCCGGGGCGGGATGGGACGGGACGAAGGGCGAGGGTCAGCAGGGCGGCGCAGAGGAAGGTGAGGGCGTCCACGGCGAACGGCAGCGGGGCGGCCAGGGCGAAGAGCACGCCGGCGGCCGGGGCGCCGAGGAAGCCGCCCGCCACCGCCGAGCCGGCCTGGAGGCGGCCGTTGGCCCGGGGCAGTGCGGCCGGCGGCACCACGGACGGGAGCATCGCGAACGAGGCGGCGTCGAAGAGGGTGCCGAGCGCGGCGAGCAGGAAGGCCACGGTCACCAGCGCGGCGACGTTGGCCCGGTCGAGGGTGACCGCGAGGGCGAGTGCGCCGATCACGGCGGCCCGCAGTCCGTCCACCACCGTCATCGTCCGGCGGCGGTCCCAGCGGTCCGCGTACACGCCGCCGAGCAGGCCGAACAGCAGCGGCGGGAGCTGCCCGGCCACGGTCACCGCCGCGATCACCCGGGGATCGCGGGTCAGCGTCGCGGCCAGCAGTGCCAGTGCCGGCGTACGCAGGGCGTCGCCGAGACGCGAGGACACGGCGGCGGACCAGAGCAGTCGGTAGTCGCGGCCGAGCGGGGGTGCGGTCATGCCGGCGACCCTCCGGGCTCGACCGGGTCGAGGGTCAAGGTGCCCGGACGCGCCGGTGACCGGCGGCGGACGTGAGCCAACCGACGGGTAGCGGAGGCTCCACGCCGGGCCGGTCGAGGTCTACGCTTGCCCGGTGACGGTCGAGCAGCAGGCACGGGGCAGGGCGAACGGTGCCGCGGGGTCGGCCCGGCGCCGGTCCCGCAAGGACGAGATCCTGGAGATCGCGGTCGGCCTCTTCGCGTCCCGGGGCTACCACGGCGTGTCGATGGACGACATCGGCGCGGCCGCCGGGGTCACCGGCCCGGCGCTCTACCACCACTTCGCGGGCAAGGAGGCGATGCTGGTCGCCGCGCTGATCCCGGTCAGCGAGGAACTGCTGGCCGGCGGCCAGCAGCGGTCCGCCGGCCACCCCGACGACCCGCGCGGCGCGCTGGAGTCGCTTATCGACTTCCACGTCGACTTCGCGCTGGCCAACCCGGCGGTGATCGCCCTGCACCTGCACGAGCTGGACCGCCTCCCCGACGAGCCGCGCCGCCGGATCCGCCGGCTCCAGCGGCTCTACGTCGAAGAGTGGGTGACGGTGCTGACCGCGCTGCACCCGGGCATGCCCGACGGCGAGGCGCGTGTGCTGGCCCACGCCGCGTTCGGCCTGATGAACTCGACGCCGTTCCTGGGTGGCGAGGTGGACCGGCGCCGCCGGGCCGAGCTGCTCCGCGCCGCCACCCTGGCCGCCCTGCTGGCCCACCCCGGTTCCTGAACCGGGGGCAACTCGTCAGTAACCTTCCGGCCGTGGTTCCCTAGCACCCGTCCCCACCCCTGGACGCTGGAGGGAAACATGATCGAGTCGCTGCTGGTCGCCAACCGGGGCGAGATCGCCCGCCGGATCATCCGGACCGCCAGGCGGCTCGGCATCCGCGCGATCGCGGTGCACTCGGAGGCCGACGCCGACCTGCCGTTCGTGACGGAGGCCGACGAGGCGGTGTGCGTGGGTCCGGCCAACCCGGCCCAGAGCTACCGCAACGTCGAGGCCATCCTCGCCGCCGCCAAGTCGACAGGCGCGCAGGCCATCCACCCCGGCTACGGCTTCCTGTCGGAGAACGCCGACTTCGCCCGTACCGTCGAGGCGAGCGGGCTGATCTGGGTCGGGCCCGGCGCGGACGCGATCACCGCGATGGGCGACAAGATCAACGCTCGGAACCTGATGGCGGCGGCCGGCGTGCCGGTCGCGCCCGGCACCACCGACCCGGCGGCCGACCTCGACGCGGCGGTCGTCGCGGCGGCGGAGATCGGCTACCCGGTGATGGTCAAGGCCGCGGCCGGTGGCGGCGGCATGGGCATGGGCGTGGCGACCGACGAGGCCGCGCTGCGCACCGAGTACGACAAGGTGCGCTCCTTCGCCGAGCGGATGTTCGGCGACGGCTCGGTGCTGATCGAGCGGTACTTCCCCCGGGTGCGCCACGTCGAGGTGCAGATCCTCGGCCTGGCCGACGGCCGGGTGGTCGCCCTCGGCGAGCGGGAGTGCTCGGTGCAGCGGCGCAACCAGAAGCTGGTCGAGGAGTCGCCGTCGCCGGCGGTCTCCCCGGAGCTGCGTGAGCGCATCCTGGCCGCCGCCGTGCGCGCCGGCGAGGCGGTGGAATACCGCAACGCGGGCACGGTCGAGTGCCTGCTCGATTCTGCGACACAGGAGTTCTTCTTCCTGGAGATGAACACGCGGCTCCAGGTCGAGCACCCGGTCACCGAGCTGGTCTACGGCGTCGACCTGGTCGAGGAGCAGCTGCGGGTGGCCGCCGGCCTGGCGCCGACCTTCGACCCGGACGCGCTCGCCCCGCGCGGGCACGCCATCGAGCTGCGGATCAACGCCGAGGACCCGAAGCGCTTCCTGCCCGGCCCCGGCGTGATCAGGACGTGGGTGGAGCCGACCGGCGAGGGCGTCCGGGTGGACTCGGGCTACGTCGAGGGCAACACCGTCACCCCGTTCTACGACAGCCTGATGGCCAAGCTCATCGTCAACGGCGCCACCCGCGCCGAGGCGATCGAGCGCGCGAAGACGGCGGTGGCCGCCTTCGAGCTGGCCGGCCCGAAGAACAACCTCCCCTTCTTCGCCGAACTCCTGGAGAACGAGGAATTCCTCTCCGGCGACTACGACACCGGAATCGTCCCCCGAATGCGCTGACCCCCCGGGCTCCCCACCCCGGTCTCCGCCCCGTTGATCATGAAGTTGTTGCCCTCGGCTGCGGCGTGTCGTGGCGACAACTTCATGATCAACCGGGATGGGGCGGTGGAGGGGGTGGGAGGCTGGAGGGGACAGAACAGCTCTGCGTCACAGTGAGGTGACCCCTTATGGCGGAAATGCCGAACTCCGTGTCGATCCGGGAGGTCGGGCCGCGCGACGGGCTCCAGAACGAGGAGCCGATTCCGACCGAGGCCAAGGTGCGGCTGCTCGACGCCCTCTCCGGCACCGGCGTGCAGCGCATCGAGGCCGTCTCGTTCGTGCACCCGAAGGCGATCCCGCAGATGGCCGACGCCGACGAGGTGTGGCAGCGGGCCGCGAAGGCCGACGGCGTGCGCTACTCGGCGCTGGTGCCGAACACCCGGGGCGCGCAGCGGGCCCTGGCCGCCGGCTTCACCGAGATCGAGGTGGTGGTCTCGGCCAGCGACACGCACAACCGGCGCAACGTCAACCGCTCCACCGACGAGTCGCTGGACGACATCGCCGAGCTGATCGACCTGCTGCACGGCGCCGGCGCGCAGGCCGAGGTGATCGTGGCGACCAGCTTCGGCTGCCCGTACGAGGGGGACACCGACCCGGCCCGGGTGGCGGCCATCGTGGACCGGGTGGTCCGCGACGGCGCCGACCGGGTGGCCTTCGGCGACACCACCGGCATGGGTACGCCCCGACGGGTCCGCGAGCTGCTGACGGCGGTACGCGACCGCAACGCACACGTCCCCGTGCTGCTGCACTTCCACAACACCCGGGGCACCGCGCTGGCCAACATGCTCACCGCGCTGGAGTTGGGCGTGACCGAGTTCGACGCCAGCGTCGGGGGCCTCGGCGGCTGCCCGTACGCGCCGGGGGCCAGCGGCAACCTGGCCACCGAGGAGGCGGTGCACATGCTGCACGACATGGGCGTCGACACCGGCATCGACCTGGACGCCCTGGTCGAGGTGGCCGAGCTGGCCGAGGAACTGGTCGGCAAGCGGCTCCCGTCGGGGGTGCTCCGCGCCGGCCCGCGTACCCGGCTGACGCCGCTGCCGAGCTGACCGCACGCGGGGGAGGGCCGACCGCACGCGGGGAGGGGCCGGCGTCGTGCCGGCCCCTCCGACGTGCGCGGTCGGTCAGCCCACCGTGGTGAGCGTGGCCGGCCAGCTGTCCTGGAAGATCTGCGACCCGGCGCGGTTCGTGCTGAAGGTGCCGGCGAAGAGGCTGGACACCCGGCTGGCCTCGGTGCTGCTCGGGTACGGGTTGGTGCAGCTGGTGCCGGCGCTGCCGCCGGACATCAGGATCGCGCAGTTGCCGTTGTAGTTGTCGGGCAGGCCGAGGATGTGCCCGATCTCGTGGGTCATGATCCGCAGCGGGCTGTACTGCTGGGCCTGCTGGGTGTCGATGTAGACCCGCCCGTTGCCGAGGCTGGTCCGGACGGCGTACGAGCCGCCGCCGGTGATCTGGTAGATCCGCAGGTTGGAGCCGCAGTTCGCCGTGAGCGTCAGGTTCGACGTGGCGTTGTTCCAGATCGAGGCGGCCTGGTTGGCCGTACCGGCGAAGCTCCCCGCCTGGCTGGTGTTGTAGCAGATGGTCATGGCGGCCGAGGCGGGTGACGGGTTCGCGACCGTGACGCCGAGGGTGGCCAGTGCCGTCGCGACGAACGCGACCGCGAGCCGGTTGAGCCGTGAGGTCATCGCTGACTCCAATCCGGGAGGAGGGGTGTCAGGAGCGTAGCCCCATAAATTCATGATTTTCAATGCCTTCCGATAGGGCGCGACCGGGTGGCGTCGTCCCCGCCGGCCGTGGCTCGCCGGGGGGCGGGGGGATGCGCTAGCCTAACGATCGTTCAGGTCAGTCGGTCCGCCCGCGAGGTGACCGGCTCAGGTGGCGAGGGAGTCGGCGTGACGCTCGACGGTGAGGCACTGGAGCAGCTGCGCAAGCGGGCCCGGGCCGGCGGTGCGGACAAGTACCACGCGGCGAACGCCGCCAAGGGCAAGCTCTTCGCCCGGGAACGGGTCGCGCTCCTGGTGGACGAGGGCTCCTTCGTCGAGGACGGCCTCTACGCCAACGCGATGGCCGAGGGACTCCCGGCCGACGGCGTGGTGACCGGCACCGCCACCATCGACGGCCGCCCGGTCTGCCTGATGGCGAACGACTCCACGGTCAAGGCCGGCAGCTGGGGCGCCCGTACCGTCGAGAAGATCATCCGGATCATCGAGCGGGCCTACTCGACGAGCGTGCCGATGGTCTACCTGGTCGACTCGGCCGGCGCCCGGATCACCGACCAGGTCGACCTCTTCCCCGGCCGCCGCGGCGCCGGCAAGATCTTCTGGAACCAGGTCCGCGCCTCCGGCTCCATCCCGCAGGTCTGCGCGCTCTTCGGGCCGAGCGCGGCCGGCGGGGCGTACATTCCGGCGTTCTGCGACGTCGTCGCCATGGTCGACGGCAACGCCAGCATGTACCTCGGCTCCGACCGGATGGTCGAGATGGTCACCGGCGAGAAGACCACCCTGGAGGCCATGGGCGGGGCCAAGGTGCACTGCGCCGAGTCCGGCGTCGGGCACTTCCTCTGCAAGACCGAGGCCGACGCCCTCGACATGGTGCGGCGCTACCTGTCCTACCTCCCCGCCAACTGGACGCAGGCCCCGCCGGCCGCGCCCGCCGTCGCGGCGCCGGAGAAGGCCGACCTGGCCGCGCTGGTGCCGGCGAGCGAGCGGCAGGCGTTCGACATGCGGCGGTACGTCAAGGGCCTGCTCGACGACGGCTCCTTCTTCGAGATCCAGGCGCTCTGGGCCAAGGAGCTGACGATCGGCTTCGGCCGGCTGAACGGCGAGGTCGTCGGCGTGGTCGGCAACAACTCGATGTTCAAGGGCGGCGTCCTCTTCGTCGACTCGGCCGACAAGGCGACCCGCTTCGTGCAGCTCTGCGACGCCTTCAACGTGCCGCTGCTGTTCCTCTCCGACGTGCCCGGGTTCATGGTCGGCAGCGCGGTGGAGAAGCAGGGCATCATCCGGCACGGCGCCAAGATGATCACCGCGATCTCGGAGGCGACCGTACCCAAGATCTGCGTGGTGGTCCGCAAGGCGTACGGCGCCGGCCTCTACGCGATGGCCGGTCCCGGCTTCGAGCCGGACGCCACGATCGCGCTGCCCACCGCCAAGATCGCCGTGATGGGCGCGGAGGCGGCGGTCAACGCGGTCTACGCCAACAAGATCGCGGCGATCGAGGACGAGGCGGAGCGGGCCGCGTTCGTCGCCGCGAAGCGCGAGGAGTACGAGCGCGACATCGACGTGGTCCGGCTCGCCAGCGAGCTGGTCGTCGACGCGATCGTCGAGCCGCACGAGCTGCGCGCCGAGCTGGTCCGCCGGTTCGCCGCCGCCCGCACGAAGGAGCGGCACTTCTCCCGGCGCCGGCACGGCGTCACCCCGGTCTGATCCCGCCGCCGGCCCCACCCGGCCGGCCCGATCCGAGCGCCCCCGCCCCGCACCGCACCAGCGACCCGTCCGTTCCCGGCCTTGGGCCCGCACCGCACCAGCGACCCGTCCGTTCCCGGCGTCACGAGCGCCCGGCGGCCCATCCACACAGGAGGATTCCATGGACTTCCGGCTCACCGAGGAGCAAGAGGCGCTGCGGGAGAGCGTGCGGGAATTCGCGCGCGAGGTGGTCGCCCCGGTCATCGCGGAGCACTACGAGAAGCACACCTTCCCGTACGAGGTGATCCGGCAGATGGGCAAGATGGGCTTGTTCGGCCTGCCCTTCGCCGAGGAGCACGGCGGCATGGGCGGCGACTACTTCGCGCTCTGCCTCGCCCTGGAGGAGCTGGCCCGGGTCGACTCCAGCGTCGCCATCACCCTGGAGGCGGCGGTCTCGCTGGGCGCGATGCCGATCTACCGCTTCGGCACCGACGAGCAGAAGGCGACGTGGCTGCCGAAGCTGCTCAGCGGCGAGGCGCTGGCCGGCTTCGGGCTGACCGAGCCGGGCACCGGCTCGGACGCCGGGGGCACCCAGACCCGCGCGGTGCTCGACGAGTCGACCAACGAGTGGGTGATCAACGGCTCCAAGGCGTTCATCACCAACTCGGGCACCGACATCACGGCGCTGGTCACCGTCACCGCGGTCACCGGCACCCGCCCGGACGGCGCCAAGGAGCTGTCCACGATCATCGTCCCCTCGGGTACGCCGGGCTTCACCGTCGCGCCGGGCTACTCGAAGGTCGGCTGGAACGCCTCGGACACGCACGAGCTGACCTTCGACGACTGCCGGGTGCCGGCGGCGAACCTGCTCGGCGAGCGCGGCCGGGGCTTCGCCCAGTTCCTGCGCATCCTCGACGAGGGGCGGATCGCCATCGCCGCCCTGGCCGTCGGCCTCGCCCAGGGCTGCGTCGACGAGTCGATCCGGTACGCGAAGGAACGCCAGGCGTTCGGCCAGCCGATCGGCAACTACCAGGCGATCCAGTTCAAGATCGCCGACATGGAGATGAAGGCGCACACCGCCCGGCTGGCCTACTACGACGCCGCCGCGCGGATGCTCGCCGGCGAGCCGTTCAAGCGGCAGGCCGCCATCGCCAAGCTGCACGCCAGCACCATCGCCGTGGACAACGCCCGCGAGGCCACCCAGATCCACGGCGGCTACGGCTTCATGAACGAGTACCCGGTGGCCCGCTTCTGGCGCGACTCCAAGATCCTGGAGATCGGCGAGGGCACGTCCGAGGTGCAGCGCATGATCATCGCGCGCGATCTGGGCATGTGACGGCGACGGGTCCGATGGCGTCGAGGCAGCCGCCTCCGCGCCACCGGGCCCGCCCGGTGTGACCGGCCCGCTGTCGGATATCCGCGCCGGGGCGTCGGCAGGGCGACGCTCGGCTGCCGTCGGTCGTACCCCGTCCGTACCCTTCCTGCCCATGACGCCGGTTCATGATCGTTCGCCGCATCCGGGCGGTCGTACCGGGCTGCCGGAGCTGTTGCGCGGGCACCGGCTCGCCGCCGGCCTGACCCAGGCCGAGCTGGCGGGCCGGGCCGGCGTGGGCATCCGGACCGTTCGCGACCTGGAGCGGGGCCGCTCGTCCCGGCCGCAGCGCACCACGGTCGAGCTGCTCGCCGGCGCGCTGGAGCTGGCCGGAGCCGTCCGGTCGACGTTCCTGGCCGCCGCCCGGGGGCCGGTCCCGGCCGCCGCGCCGGCCACCCCCCGCGGCGCCCCGCCGGCCCGCGTCGACCTCGACCACCACGCCGGTACGCCGACCGCGCTTCCGCCCCCGGTCGCGCTGGTCGGCCGCGACCGTGACCTGACCGAGCTGGTCGGGTTGTTCACCGACGGGCGCGGACCCCGGCTGGCCAGCCTGGTCGGGCTGGCCGGCGTGGGCAAGACCGCGCTGGCCCTCTCGGTGGTCCACGCGGTCGCCGACGACCATCCCGGCGGGGCGGTCGGAGTGCTCATCGGCGAGGGCTCGGACGCGGCCGACGTGCTCTCCGCCTCGGTCGCCGTCTTCGGCGTCGCCCGGCTGCCCGAGCTGAGCGCCCGCCTCGCCGGCCGGCCGGCGCTGCTGCTCGTGGACGCGGCCGAGCGGGCCCCCGACGCGGTCGCCGAGACGGTGCACCGGCTCGCCGGGGCGGTGCCGTCGCTGCGGGTGCTGGTCACCGGCCGGCACCCGGTCGGCCTGCCCGGGGAGCGGGTGTGGCCGGTCGCCCCGCTCGACGTGCCGCCGCCGGGTAGCGAGCGGGAGGGCCCGGCGGCGCTGGCCGACTATCCCGCCGTGGCTCTCTTCACCGCCCGGCTCGCCCAGGTCCGCCGGGAGCCGCCCGGCCCCGCCGAACTGCCCGCCCTCGCCGCCCTGGTACGCCGCCTGGGCGGGCTCCCGCTCGCCATCGAGCTGATGGCGGCCCGGGGCCGGATCCTCGACCTCAACGAGCTGCTCGACCGCTACGGCGACCGCGTCCTCGACCTGACCACCTCGTCGGGGGCGGCCGGGCGGCCGGGCTGGGACAGCACGGAGCCGGGCCGTCCGGAGAGCCCACGGGCGGCGGTGGCGGAGACCCTGCGCGACGCGGTGGCCGTCAGCTACCGCCTCCTCGCCCCCGACGAGCGGGCCGCGTTGCGCCGGCTCGCCGCGTTCGGCAACCGCTGGTCGGTCGAGCTGGCCGAGGAGATGCTCGCCGACCCCGCCGACCGGGACGGGACGGTGGTCGTGGACCCGGTGCCGCTGCTCGACCGGCTCGTCGAGCTCGGTCTGCTCAGCGTGCGGGGCGCCGGGCCGTTCCGGTTCCGCCTGCTCGACGCCGTACGGGACTTCGCCGCGGAGCAGGCGACCGGCGCCGGCGAGCTGACCGCGATCCGGCGCCGGCACGCGCAGGTCGTCGCCCGGCTGGTGGCGCGGACCGCACCGGAGCTGGCCGGGGCCAACCTGCCGGCGGCGGTGCACCGCCTGGACGAGGTGTCCGGCGACATCAGCTCCGCCCTGGCGCACGCCGCCGTCGACGACCCGCTGACCGCGCTGCGGTTGGCGGCGGCGCTGTCGCGGTGGTGGCGGTTCCGGGGGCGCGACGTCCCCGGCAGGCAGTGGCTCCGGCGCCTGCTGGCGGATCCGCGTACCGCCGATGTCGACCCGGTGCTGCGGGCGTGGGCGTTCCTCGGGGTGGCCCGGCTCGCCGCCGAGCACGGCGCCGGGGCCGAGGAGCTGCCGGCCGCGCGGCGGGCGTTGGCCGCGTTCCGGGACGAGGGCGACGTCACCGGGGAGTTGGAGGCGCGCTCGGTGCTCTGCGCGCTGCTGATCGCCCTCGGCGAGCACGACGAGGCGCGTACGCAGGCCGAGGCGGTGCTCGCGCTGGCCGTCCGGCGCGGGCGGACCCGCGACATGACGGTGGCGCAGAACAACCTCGCCTGGCACGACATCCGGGTCGGTGACCTGGCGGCCGCCCGGCGCCGGCTGGCCGCGGTCGACCGGCTCGCCGCGCAGGGCGGGGAGCCGCGGCTGCGGGTGCTCGCGCGGGCCAACCTCGCCGAGGTGTCCCGCCTGGAGGGCCGCTACGCCGACGCCGTCGACCAGGGCCGGCGGGTGGTGGCGGCGCTGGCGGACCTCGGCGATCCGGGCCACCGTCGCCGGGTGCTCGGCACGGTGGGACTGGCGCTGGCCCGCGACGGCCGGTCCGCCGAGGCGGCCGAGGTGCTGGCCGAGCTGCGCCCACCCCCGGTGCCCCGCGCCGAGGAGGTCTGGTCGCCGGGTGCGCCGACGCCCGGGGCGCGCCCGGAGGACGGGATCTGCGCGCTGATCGAGGGGAACCTGGCCCTGTGCAGGGGCGACCGTGAGCTGGCGGCGGAGTGGTTCGCCGCCGCGGCGGAGGCGGGCGTCGACGGCCAGGACCGGCGTGACGTGGTGGAGGCGTTGGTGGGGCTGGCCGCCAGCTCGGGCGACCCCGGCGTGCTGGACCGTCTCGACCGGGCCTGCCGGCAGAGCGGTGTCCGGCTGCTGCCGCACGAGGAGGAGCAACTGCGCCTGTGGAGGGCGGGCCGCAGTGGGTGGCCCGTCGGCGACGGCGTCGGTCGTCACCTGGACGGCGTTGCGCAGAGCGAGCGGAGGGCGTCGCGCAGAGCGACCGGGGGTGACGCGGGCGACGAAGCCCCTCTTGCTACCCCTCGCTCGTCGCCCGCGCCATCACCCCCCGGTGCGTCCCCACTGCCCGAAGACTAGCCACCGCCCGCACGCGGTCCCGTCCGGTTTGAACGTCTATCGTCCCGTGGGCGCGGCAGTTCTGCCGCTCTTTCTGCCGGTGCCGAGCGGGCCCCGGGAACGGGTCAGGAGGGCGTGGCCGTCTCGTCGCAGTCGGCGGCGGATCCGGTGCTTCCGGCGGTGGCGCCGGGGTGCACCGCGTCCCGGACCCGGCGCAGCCCGTCGAGCAGGGCGTCCAGGGCCGCCGGGTCGAGCTGGCCGGTGAACCACTGCTCGATGATCCGTAGGTGCCCGGGCAGGGTCTCGTCGAGGCGTTGCAGGCCGGTGGCGGTGACCACGGCGAACGAGCTGCGCCGGTCGGAGGGGCAGGCGCGGCGGGTGAGCAGCCCGTCGCGTTCCATCCGGTCCACCACGCGGGTGACGCCGCTCGTCGAGAGCGAGGTCTGGGCGGCGAGGTCGGTCATCCGCAACTGGTTGCCGGGTGAGCGGGCGAGTCTGGTCAGCACCTCGAACTCGACCGGTGAGAGGCCGTGCTCCTCGAACTGGGCGGCGAACCGGGCCGAGAGCCCGGCGTGCGCCTCGACGAGCAGGCCGACAGCGGTGATCCGGGGGTCGTCGAACACGTTCTGGTCCACGCGCCCATCGTAGCAGTACTTGACACGAGGAATATTGCTGTGCCTATAGTTGCTGCGACAGTCGTTGGGCTACTAAACAACTTTCCCCACGGAGGGCAGCTTCATGACCAGCAGCACCGCACCGGTTACCCGCGACTGGGACGGCCTCACGATCCCGACCGCCGGCACCTACCTGCTGGACGCCGCGCACAAGCGCGTGGGCTTCGTCGCCCGGCACATGATGGTCAGCAAGGTACGCGGTGAGTTCGCCGACGCCAGCGCCACCATCACCGTCGCCGAGGACCCGATGCAGTCCTCGGTCAGCGCCACCATCCAGGCGGCCACCATCAACACCAACCAGGCCGACCGGGACGCGCACCTGCGCAGCCCCGAGTTCCTCGACGCCGAGGCCTTCCCGACCCTGGAGTTCCGCAGCACGGCCGTGAAGTCCCGCGACGGCAACGAGTTCGTCCTCTCCGGCGAGCTGACCATCAAGGGCGTCACCCGCCCGGTCGACCTGGAGGTCGAGTTCGAGGGCGTCGGCCGCAGCCCGTTCGGGCAGGACATCTTCGGCTTCTCCGCCTCCACCGAGATCGACCGCGAGGACTTCGGCCTGACCTGGAACGTCGCCCTGGAGACCGGGGGCGTGCTGGTCGGCAAGAAGATCAAGATCGAGATCGAGGGCGAGGCCGTCCGCCAGGCCTGATCCGCCGTACCGCTTCCGGGCCCGCGCCGCGTCACGGCGCGGGCCCCGACGCGTGTACGTACGGTCAGAGCCGCCGACCGGGTGCGATTTGTCACGACTCATTCGCGGTTCGATCGGGTGCCGGGCGCCGCCGCTGGGTAGAGATGCCGCCGGGAGCGCGTCCGCCGACCGGAGTACGGTCGTCCCGGCCGTGGGACCGCCGCGACCTCCTCTGGTCCCGGCGATGCCGACACTCCTAACGTGGAGGGGTTAACCACGCGCTTACCGGGCCGGCACGGTCCGACTGCGCCTCGCGCCGGGAGGAAACATGGGCAGGGACGTCGAGCAAGGCGCCTTCTCCCGGGAGGACCGGGTCCGCTACCGACAGAAGGTCCGGCGGTGCCTGGACGTCTTCGCCCTGATGCTTGACGACTTCGGCTTCGACGCCGACCGGCCGATGACCGGGCTGGAGATCGAGCTGAACCTGGTCGACTCGGCGGCCGAGCCGGCGATGCGCAACGAGCAGATCCTCGCCGACATCGCCGATCCGCTCTTCCAGACCGAGCTGGGCCAGTTCAACCTGGAGCTGAACGCGCCGCCCCGGCTGATCGAGGGCGACGGCTTCGCCGACTACGAGCAGGACCTGCGCGGCAGCCTCTCCCGCGCCGACGAGCGGGCCGCCAAGTCGGACGCGAAGATCGTCCTGGTCGGCATCCTGCCCACCCTCACCGAGCGTCACCTGGTCGAGGACAACCTCTCCACCAACGAGCGGTACCGGGTGCTCAACGACCAGATCGTCGGCGCCCGGGGCGAGGACATCGAGCTCGACATCCGAGGCGTCGAACGCCTCCAGACCCACACCGACTCGATCGCCCCCGAGGCCGCCTGCACCAGCCTCCAGTTCCACCTCCAGGTCGCCCCGGACAGCTTCGCCGACTACTGGAACGCCTCCCAGGCCATCGCCGGGGTGCAGGTGGCCGTCGGGGCCAACTCGCCCTTCCTCTACGGGCGGCAGCTCTGGGCGGAGACCCGCATCGCCCTGTTCGAGCAGGCTACCGACACCCGGCCGGACGAGCTGAAGGCGCAGGGCGTACGACCCCGGGTCTGGTTCGGCGAACGCTGGATCACCTCGATCTTCGACCTCTTCGAGGAGAACGTCCGCTACTTCCCGCCGCTGCTGCCGATCTGCGAGGACGAGGACCCGGTCGAGGTCCTGCACGGCGGCGGCGTACCGGAGCTGGGCGAGCTGCGCCTGCACAACGGCACCGTCTACCGGTGGAACCGGCCGGTCTACGACATCATGAACGGCCGCCCGCACCTGCGGGTGGAGAACCGGGTGCTGCCGGCCGGCCCGACCGTGGTCGACATGCTGGCCAACGCCGCCTTCTACTTCGGGCTGGCGCGCGGGCTGGCGGAGTCCGACCGGCCCATCTGGAGCCAGCTCACCTTCAGCTCCGCCGAGGAGAACTTCCACGCCGCCGCCCGGCGCGGCATGGACGCCGTCCTGCACTGGCCCCGCCTCGGCGAGGTGCCGGTGACCAAGCTGGTCCTGGACGTCCTGCTGCCCAAGGCGGCCGCCGGGCTCGACCGGTTCGGGGTGTCACCAGCTGAACGCGACCGGCTGCTCGGCATCATCGAGCAGCGCTGCCGTACGGGTCGCAACGGCGCGGTCTGGCAGACCGAGGCGGTCTGGGCGGCGGAGCGGCACCGCGGCATGGACCGGGGCACCGCCCTGCACCACATGGTGCAGCGCTACGCCGAGCTGCAACGCAGCAACGAGCCAGTGCACACCTGGCCCGTCGACTGACCCGGCCGGGGCGCTCCGCGGCGGTGACGCCCCTCAGCGGGCCGGGGTGGGAGCGCGGCGGTGAGGCCCTTCAGTGGGCCGGGGCGGCAGTGGCCAACGCTGCCCGGCTGCCGGTCAGCGGGTGCGGCGGCCGGATCGGGATCGGCGGCCGGTGGCCTGCGGTTCCGCCGGATCGTCGGCGGCCGGCACGGCCGGCTGCCCGGTCGGCGCCGACGCCGGCATGCCGTCCCCGGGGGCCGAAGCGGCCGGCTCCCCTGCCGGCGTGCCGGACGCGGCCGGCTCTCCGCCCGGCGTGCCGGACGCGGCTGCGGGCCTCGCGGCGGCGGGGACCGGCGTCGGTTCACGGTCGGCGGGGAACGCCCCTCCGCCCGCCGCGACAGGCCCCCCGCCCGGCGCGCTGCCGCCGGAACCGGTGAAGGCGCCGCTGCCGCCCGACATGGTGGAGGCGTGGCTGCCGTCCGGCCTGCTGAAGGCATCGCTGTCGCCCGGCCCGGTGGAGGTGTCGCTGCCGCCCGACATGGTGGAGGCGTCGCTGCCGCCCGGCGTCGTGCGGGTGTCGCTGCCGTCGGGCGTCGCCTGGGCGTCGCCGTCGGTGCCGCCGACCGGAGGGGTCTGCCGCCCCGGGTCGCCCGGTTGGTCGGCGGGTTCGCCGGTGCGTTGGCGGGGGACCCGCACGGGCCCCCGGGCCGCGGCCCGTCGGGCGGCCCGCTGGGCGAGGACGGTGACCAGGACGGCGCCGCCGACCCCGACGATCACCGCGTACGGCGCGATCAGGTGCGCCGACACCTGCTCCGGGCTGATCGCGGTCAGCCTCGGCACCGCCAGGAAGTACGCGGTCGCGACGAGCAGCGGCCCGGCCGCACCCGAGGCGGCCGCCCCGACCCGGTGGTCGGGGTCCCGGGCGTCCCGGCGGGCCGCGAGGGCACCGATCACCAGCGCGGAACCGAGGGACAGCAGCGCGCCAGGCCAGTAGAAGTAGTCGCGGATCCAGTACCGCCCGTCGTCGGGGCCGAGCTGCCAGATGCCGAGCTGGGCGCTGGTCAGGCCGCGCCCGGCCAGCACGCCGTCCACGACGGCGATCACGGCAAGCAGCCAGAGCCAGCCGACGGTGGCGAGCACGTTGTTCGCGGCGGCCCGCGAGCGCAGCGCCCAGGCCGCCGTCAGCACGCCGACCAGCACGCCGACCGCCGCGTAGGCGGCCGCGACGTTCCGGGGCGAACCGGTGTCGGCCACCGCCACCGCCTGCCGCGCCGGTACGGCCACCAGCAGCACGGTGATCAGCGCGCCCACCCCGGCGGCCACGGCGAGCGCGGCGGAGCCGAGGACGCCGCCACCCGGTCCGGCCGGAGTCGCGTCGGCGGGACCGGTGTCCGGTTCCGGGGCGCGGTCGCGCAGCCGCTGCGCGCAGACCGCGCCGAAGACCGTCGAGGTGGCCGCGATCCAGGTGGCCCAGATCAGGCCCGCCACCCAGGCGGTCGCGCCGGCGGTCGCGTCCGCCGGCGCCCAGTTGATGATGCCCAGCCCGTAGCCGAAGCCCAGTTGGGCCGCGCCCGCGCCGGCAGCGACGCCGACCGCGATCGCGATCGATCCTCCCCAGCCTCGTCTGGCCATGCCGGGGAGCGTAACGTCCCGTGGTCGGCGCGGCGAGTCGTGGCGGTCCGGCCCGGGCAACCGCGATGACGCCGGCGTTGACGGGAGCGGGTACGGTCGCCGGTGATCGAGGCGGGGTGGGCGTATGACGGACGGGGACACGGGCGCGCGGGACGGCGCCGGGCCGGACCGGTCGGCGTTGCTGCTCAGGGGCGGGCTGGCCGTCGTGCTGCTCGCTGCCGTCGGCGCGACCGGCGGCTGGCTCCTGGCCGGCGAGGACGACCCGTCGGCCCCGCCGCCGGCGGCGTCGGAGGGCCTGCCCGCCACCAGCGTGCCCGCCGCGACCCGATCGACCCCGGGCCGGTCCGCGCCGGCGGCGGCTCCCCGGACGACCGCACCTAGCCGCTCCGCCGGGCTGACGGTCCCGCCGCTCGTCGGCGAGGACTTCACGGACGCCCGCGAGGAGCTCCGCGACAAGCGGCTGGGCTGGCGGCTCGTCTTCGGCCGTGGCACCGGGACGACCGTGGAGCGCACCTCGCCGGAGGTAGGCGCCGAGGTGCAGCCCGGGCGCACCGTGACGCTCTACGTGAGCGGTCCGGCGCCGGCCGCCACCGTGCCGGACGTGGTGGGCGACGACTGCGACGACGCGGCGGACGAGCTCGTCGACGAGGGCTTCTACCCGCAGTACCGGACGGGCAGGACCGGCAAGGTCAGCCGCCAGGATCCGCCCGGCGACGGTGCGGGCCGGTGGAACGACCAGGTGTCGATCTGGTGCGGCGACGCGCCGGAGGACGGCGGTTCGCCCTCCCCGACGCCGTGACGGAGCGTCCGACACGCTGATCCCGGCCGACGGCCTCCGGGACCGCTAGGTTGGCGGTCAGGGCCCGCGACGCCCGCCCGGGCCGGGAGAGGACGCGCCATGAGTGAGCGTCAGCGAGCGAGTCATCGGCACGGTGCGGTGGTGCCTCATGTCGGCACGCAGCGGAGCGGAGTGCCGGCATGAGCGACGACCGCCGGGAGCCGCCCGCCGGGGAACACGACGACCGGACCCGCCCGCTGCCTCCGCCGGGTGATCCCTCGGCCGGGCCGGAACCCGACCGTACGCAGCCGCTGCCCCGCCCCGACCGGAGCGCCCCGGGGGCCGGCGACGCCACCCGACCGGTGCCCGGCGACGGCACCGCCCCGCTGGACCGTACGGCCGCCGTGCCGCCGGAGCGGTCCGGGCCGGCGGCGTGGTCCGGCCGGGCGGAGGTGCGGCCCGGCGGCCCGGCCGACCAGCCGGAGGCCGAGTGGTACGCCGAGGAGCAGGACTCTCGGCGCTGGTGGCTGCCGATCCTGTGGGGCGTGATCGTGCTGCTGCTGCTCGGCCTGCTCGGCGCCGGGCTGTGGCTGGCCCTCCAGTCGACGGACGACGATCCGAGCGGGCCGGAGCCGTCGCCGTCGCCGTCGGTGACCCGCGCGTCGCCGACCACCGCCGCGCCGACCTCGGCGGCCCCCACCAGCTCGTCGCCCTCGGCGTCCCCGACGCCCTCGGAGCCGGCCGAACTGCCGATGCCGCCGGTGGTGAACCTGCCGCTGGAGACGGCGCAGGCCATCCTGGACGACGTCGGGCTGGACCACCGGGTCGAGTACGAGACGTCGGACCGTCCGGCCGGCACGGTGATCCGCACCGAACCGGCGGCGGGGGAACTGGTGCCGGCGGACGAGGAGGTCACGCTGGTGGTGGCCCGCGAGGCCGCCTCGCCGACCGGCGAGGTCACACCGTCGGTCGAACCGACCGCCACCCGGTGAGCCGCCGGCCCGCGCCGCCGCGTCACCACGTGCGCCGTAACGCCACGACCTGCGTCGTCACGCCTACGGCCCGCGCCGCCGCGTCACCACATGCGTCGTCTCGTTCCGACCATGCCGAGCCCGGCCAGCGAGATGGCCAGTCCGAAGATGCCGGACCAGAAGAGGGAACGGCGGACGTCGTCGGGCGCGGGGCGGGCGGCGTGTGCCGCACCGTCCGGGGAGCCCGTGGGAACCCCGGCCGCGGCGGCGGGTCCGGAGTCGCCCGCGGCGCCGAGCGCGTCCGGTTCGTCCGGCCCGGTCAGCGCGTACGGGGGGTCGAGGGCGTCCGGCACGTCGTCGTAGGGCGGGTCCTCGTCCACCACGGTGATCTCCGGTGCCGGGACCGGGGTGGTCAGCCGCGTGGTGGACGAGAGGGCGGGATCGCGGACCACGACCACCAGTGTGGTGGCGGCGCCGATCAGCGCCAGTAGTCCGAAGGCGTAGGCGATACGGGAGCGGTGGTGCCGCCGCGCGGCGGGCTGATTGACCATGGCCATCCCAGGTTCGGGGTCCTGGACGCGCGGGGTGGAAACGTGCCGGGGTGGGCGTACCTCATCCTATGGCGACGGCACGCCTCTCGGCTGCCGATCGCGCAGGTCAGCCCACCCGGACCGGGGTGCGGGCGGCGGGCCGGCGCGGCGCGCGCACGGTGTGCGGACGCGGCTCGGGGGCCGAGCGCAGGTGGCGCAGCCCCTCCCGCTGGACGAAGATCGACCGCCGGCTGACCGCGTCCCCCGATGCGTTCAACTCGTAGCCTTCGAGCCAGATCCAGCCGTCGTAGGTCGGCCAGTCCAGCACCCGGATGACCCGGAACATGATGGGCCTGAGGAACTGGACACTCGCCGCGCGAGTCACGTGCACTACGTCACCGGAGCGGGGAAGCACATGGGCTCCTGGGAAGGGTCGGCCGGCCGACGGGCCGGCGGTGGGGGTCGGGGGACGTCGATGGCCCGGTGGCGGGGTCGTGCCTCGTGGACCGGTCTTGCGGGCGGTGGTGGTCGGGCCGTATCCGCTGGTGGCGAACCGCCACCCGACCAACACTCGGCTACTCCGGGTACCGCTCCCGCCGCCGCAGCCAACTGGCGTGCAGCGGCGAGGTCATCAACCCGGGGCAGGTCTGGTTGTCGACTGCCGGGCGCTCCCACCGCCGCGCGTCCCGCGGTCCGTGGGGTCACCACGGCGAGGAAGCGGACGGAGACGGTGAGTAACCCGTGCCATACGGACAGAGTGCATCAGCGACGTGCTTCATGCAAGTTGCACGTCGACTTTTGCCGATACGTGAGCGGCTCGTGCAAAGCTGCGCTTGAAGCCATTCACGTATGCCCGGCACACTGGGAGCGGTTTCGCCCGTCGCGGCCGGCCGATGACCGGCACCACCCCACGCCGCGAACGACGCCCGCCGTACGACGGTCGCGCCCCTGGCGGGTGACGACAGTGGCGCACGGCGAGGCGGAGGTGGACCGGGTGAGGCCTGACAGGCGGTGGTTCCGACCAGCGGGCGGGGTCGTGTCGTGAGCGAGCGGCGCAGCCCCACCATCCGGCGGCGTCGCCTCGGCGCCGAACTGCGCCGGCAGCGGGAGGGGGCCGGCATCACCATCGAGGCGGTCGCCGAGCAGCTGGAGTGCTCGGCGTCGAAGGTCTCGCGGATCGAGACCGGCCACACCACGGCGACGCCACGCGACGTGCGGGACATGCTGCGGATCTACGGCGTGGTGGGTGCCGAGAGCGACGAGCTGGTGCAGATCGCCCGCGAGGCGCGGCAGAAGGGCTGGTGGCACCCCTACAGCACGGTGCTGGTCGGCGCGTACGTCGGGCTGGAGGCGGCGGCCGGTTCGATCCGGGCGTACGAGCAGCAGGTGGTGCCCGGGCTGCTGGAGACCGAGGACTACGCGGGCGCGATGATCCGGGCCGCCCGGCCCGACTTCACTCCCGAACAGGTGCGGCAACGGGTGCGTGTCCGTCTGGGCCGTCAGTCGTTGTTGACGCAGGATGATCCGGTCGATCTGTGGGTGGTGCTCGATGAAG
Organism: Micromonospora sp. NPDC049060; assembly: GCF_040649055.1. Classification (NCBI taxonomy): domain Bacteria; kingdom Bacillati; phylum Actinomycetota; class Actinomycetes; order Micromonosporales; family Micromonosporaceae; genus Micromonospora; species Micromonospora sp. NPDC049060. The sequence goes on along the minus strand of NZ_JBEZEV010000006.1, from coordinate 64,415 downwards.
CGGTGGTGAGTCGTCCGGTGGGCGGGGACGAGGTAATGCGTGACCAGCTGAAACACCTGGTCGAGGTGGCGGAACTGCCGAACGTGACGCTCCAGATCCTGCCTTTCACGGTGGGGGCGCACGCCGGCATGGACGGCACCTTCACGATCCTCAGCTTCCCTGAGCCCGGTGATCCGGATGTCGTGTACGCGGAGAATGCCACGGGTGGGCTCTTCCTGGAGAAGAGTGACGAACTGCAGAAGTACAGCTTCATCTTCGATCACATCCGAGCGGCGGCCATTCGTCCTGAGGAGTCCATCGCACACATCGCGAAACTGGCAGAGGAGCCGATGTGGAAATGGCGACCAACGGGTTCCCCGTGGACCTGACGCAGGCGACGTGGTTCAAGAGCTCGAAGAGCGGGCCGAACTGCGACAACTGCGTGGAGGTGGCGTACGTGACGGGGGCGGTCGGTGTGCGGGACTCGAAGGACAAGACGGGCCCGGCCCTGGTCTTCTCCCCGGGTGGCTGGCACGCCTTCGTCGCCGGCGCCAGGGGCGGTGTGTTCGACAAGGGCTGACGGGACCGGAACGTGACGGGATGCCTCCGCCCGGCAGTGGAGCCGGGCGGGGGCATCGTCGTGCCCGCGTCCGGACCGGCCGCGAAGTCGTCCCGCCGTCAGCGTCGCCACATCGGGTCCCGTGTCGTTGTACCCCTCGGCACGGCGGTGGTCGACGAGCCGCCGCCGGGATCGGCAACCGAGCGAGGCAGGCGAGACGGATGACGACGATCGGTTCGGACAACCTCACCAACGGGCCGGGCAAGCCGGAACGGTTCGGGGGCAAGTACCGGGGGGCACGGCGGGACACCGTCCTCACCGAGGTGGTGTCGACCGACACCGAGATGGGTGGCCGGGAGAGCCCGGCCGCGCCGCCGGAGCAGCCCGGTCCGCCGCTCTCCCTGCCCTCGCTGGACCCCAACCCGCTGACCGAGCCGTCGTTCCCGTCCGGCAACTGGTCGGTGGAGCCGCCCGAGTCGCTTGTCGACCATCCGCTGCTGCGCGGGCTGCTGATGGAGCTGCCCCCGAAGGGCAGCGTCCCGCCGCCCGGCTGGCTCGACCGCTGGTTCGAGGCGACCCGGGCGATCCTGGAACTGCTATACGTGCAGGGCCCTGGCCGCTCGCGGTGACGCGGGCCGCACCGGCACGGCCCGCTCCACGAGCCGGCTGTGCCGCAGGGCGTGGCGTACGCCGATGGCGGCGACGCCCAGCACGCCCAGGGTGACCGCCGGCCCGGCCACACCGGGTCCGGAGAGCAGGTCCGGGGCGCTCGCCGCAGCCACCGCGGGCAGGATCGCCAGCCCGGTGACCTGGACCGGGAGCCCGATTAGCGGGTGCGCGGCGGAGGCCCGCAGGCCGTGCGGCGCCGGGGTGCCCGGGGCCGACGAGAGCGCGCCCGCGCCCGCCCGCAGCCGGCGTACCCGGCGCACCGTGCAGGCCGCGACCACGAGCGCGGGGGCAACGGTGAGGGTGAGGCCGGCGGCCGCCCGGTCCGCGGGGGTCGCGCCGGCGCTGGAGAGCCCCGCGCCCAGCACGGCGGCCGTCAGGCCCAGGCCGGTCAGCGTCAGGGCGAGCGCCCATCCGGTACGCCGGCGCAGGGCCCGGGCGTGGTCCAGCCGGGGCAGCCCGTCCGCGAGCCAGCCGGCGACGAGCCAGACGGCGGCCAGCGACAGCAGCACGGTCAGGTGAATCTCCATGACCGACAGCCTTGCCCGTTTTCGACGATCGTGAATCCGGGCAGGTCCCCGGTTCGTCCCGCAGCCGCCGCCCCTAGGGGGTCATCCCTCCGGTGGTATGGGGAAGTCGACATGTTTGAATTCCCGTTTGCGCCCCCCTACCCTCAGCTTGATCGGCATTCATCGATTCACTCGTCTCGAACAGTTGACGGTCGGTGCCGGTCGGAGGGAGTAGAAGATGGGTCTTCCACGCAGGTCCGTACTCGTCGGGGTGGCCGCGCTGGCCATGGTGGCCACCGCCACGCCCGCCATGGCCGCCGAACCGGTGGGCACGATCCGCGCCGCTGGCGGCGCCACCGCCGTGGCCGACAGCTACATCGTCGTCTTCAAGGACAGCTCGGTCGCCCGCAGCAGCGTCGGTGACACCGCGCAGCGGCTGGTCGGCCGGCACGGCGGCGCGGTCGCCCGCACCTACGGCGCCGCCCTGCGCGGCTTCGAGGTCCGGGTCGACGCCAGGGCCGCCGCCCGCATCGCCGCAGACCCCGCCGTGGCGTACGTCGAGCAGAACCACACGGTCTCCATCGCCGGCACCCAGACCAACCCGACGTGGGGCCTGGACCGGATCGACCAGCGCGCACTGCCGCTGAACAGCTCCTACACGTACCCGAACACGGCGAGCAACGTGCACGCCTACATCATCGACACCGGCATCCGGTTCAGCCACAGCGACTTCGGCGGCCGGGCGGTCTCCGGCTACGACGCCGTCGACGGCGGCTCGGCCGACGACTGCAACGGGCACGGCACGCACGTCGCCGGCACCGTCGGCGGTTCGGCGTACGGCGTGGCCAAGGGCGTCCAGCTGGTCGGCGTACGCGTGCTGAACTGCCAGGGCAGCGGCACGAACGCCGGCGTCATCGGCGGCGTCGACTGGGTGACCGCCAACGCGGTCAAGCCGGCCGTGGCCAACATGAGCCTCGGCGGCGGCGCGAACACCACGCTCGACACCGCCGTGCGCAACTCCATCAACTCCGGCGTGAGCTACGGCCTGGCGGCCGGCAACGACTCCGGCGGCAACGCCTGCAACACCTCGCCCGCCCGTACCGCCGAGGGCATCACCGTCGGCTCGACGACCAACACGGACGCCCGGTCGTCGTTCTCCAACATCGGCACCTGCCTGGACATCTTCGCGCCCGGCTCGTCGATCACCTCGGCGTGGCACACCGGTGACACCGCCACCAACACGATCAGCGGCACCTCGATGGCGACCCCGCACGTGGTCGGCGTCGCGGCCCTGGTGGCCAGCGCCAACCCGACCTGGACGCCGCAGCAGGTCCGCGACTACCTGGTGAACAACGCCACCAGCAACGTGGTGACCAACCCGGGCACCGGTTCGCCGAACAAGCTGCTCTACGTCGTCAACGGCGACACCCCGCCGCCGACCAACGACTTCTCCGTCTCGGTCTCGCCGACGGCCGGCTCGACCGCGCCGGGTGGCTCGGTGACCGCCACGGTCGCCACCGCCACGACCAACGGCTCCGCCCAGTCGGTGAGCCTCTCGGCGAGCGGGCTGCCGTCCGGGGCGACCGCCTCGTTCAGCCCGGCCACCGTCACCTCGGGTGGCTCGTCGGCGCTGACCATCAGCACCTCGGCGAGCACGCCGGCCGGCACCTACTCCGTGACCGTGACGGGCACCGCGGCCTCGGGCAGCAGGACCGCCACCTACTCGCTGACGGTCACCGGCACCGGCGGCGGCTGCTCCGGCACCAACGGCACCGACCTCGCGATCCCGGACACGAACGTCGCGGTGAGCAGCTCGATCGTGATCGCCGGCTGCGCCCGCAACGCCTCGTCGGCCTCCACCGTCGCGGTGAACATCGTGCACACCTACCGCGGTGACGTCGTCATCGACCTGGTCGCGCCGGACGGCTCGTCCTACCGGCTGAAGAACAGCAGCTGGTGGGACGGCGCGGACAACATCAACACCACGTACACGGCGAACCTGTCGAGCGAGGCGGCGAACGGCACCTGGCAGCTGCGGGTGCGCGACGTCTACTCGGGCGACACCGGCTACCTGAACACCTGGACCCTCACCCTCTGATTTGAGAGTCAGGAAGGGCCCCTTCCTATCGCCTACGCGATAGGAAGGGGCCCTTCCTGACACTTGCGGCCCCAGCCGACGTTCGGCCGGGGACCGCGCTGGCGCGCGATACCCACTCGTCATGATCTCTGAACGATCGGCCAAGGTTTTCCGCATGGGACCGCAGGCTAGAGTGCGGCACCGATGTCAATTGACCGGAGAGAAAATGACACATAAGCCCGGGGTCTGGTCTCGCATGGCGGCAGGTGCGGCCGTGCTGGCAACCGTCGCGACAATTGGTGCCCCGACCGCCGCCCATGCCGCAGATCCGCTGCCTGACCTGTCTGTCTCGTTCGACCGTGACCCGGTTGCCGAGATCGACAACAGCGGCACCTTCGTCGGCATGTACGTCTACAACTACGGCGGTGCGACCGCCACCGCGGTGACCGTGACGCTGGACCTGAGCAAGGTCGCGGACTCGGTCACCGTCTCGGTGCCGGACTGGACCGACTCCTGCAAGCTCGCCGGTGCCAAGGTGACTTGTGCCATCGGGGTTCTTCAGGCCGGCCAGGTCACGCACCTGAGCCCGCTGTCGCTGGCGAGCCGCCAGGGTGCCTCCCCCGGCGACGCCGGATCGGTCACCGTCACCATCGCCGGCGCGGAGGACGACGTGTCCCCGGGCGACAACACCACGTCGTTTCCGGTTACGGTGAGCCCGTCCGGTCCCGACCTGGTCGCCGCCGCGCGGAATCTGAACGGCAAGGACGATCCGGTCGGCCCCGGTGATGTCGTCCCGCTGCACGGACGCGTCGCGAACGAGGGCGACACGGCCGCGAGCGACTTCACGCTCAGGGTCGTCGTCCCCACCGGCGCCACGTTCGTCGAGCGGTACAGCGACTGCACCTACACGGACTTCTATCCGAAGGACACCGGGCAGCCCTACGTCTACGGTCCGGGTGAGGTCAGCTGCACCGTGCCACTGACCCTCGAACCCGGGCACGACCTGCTGCTGTTCGACTACGCGACAGGAAAGTCGCTGTTCAACATCACCTTCGGCCGAAACCTGCCGGGGCCGCTGGAGCACCACGGTCTCGTCGAGGTGGCCCTTGCCGAAGAGGCGCGAGGGGCGAAGAGGGCCGCCCGTACCGAAGGAACCGGCCCGTCGTTCGCGGAGGCCGTACGCAAGCAGCAGGCGAAGGCCGCGAAGGGCGACGTCGGCACGCGACGGGAACTCGACGAATCGGACAACACTGCGGACTTCGCGTTCTGGAGCAAGGGAAACACCCTTGACCTCGCGGTCACGGCCCCGGCCGTCAAGGGCGCCGTCGGGCAGACCGTCGACCTCACCTACGAGGTCGTCAACAACGGCCCGTCCGATGGTGGCGGCCCGTCAGTGGTTATCACCGCGCCGACCGGTACGGTGCTGCTGCCGGCCGAGTGGTGCTACACCGACGGCACCGAACACGAGTCGCTGCCGGAGTCGGCGAAGCTGCGCTGCAACTTCGAAAGCGAGTTCCCGGCTGTCGCCTCCGGCTACGGCAGGATCACGGCAACCGTTCAACTGAAGATCAAGTCGGAGCCGGGCACCGACGGCACGATCCACGCCCGCAGTGTCGTCGTCGGGTCCAACGAGTCCTATCCGCCGAACAACACCGCCCGGATCGTCATCACCACGGAAAGCGGCGGTTCCGGTGGCGGCCTGCCGGTCACCGGCGCACCGGCCGGGCTCCTCGCGGGCGCGGGTGCTGCGGTGCTCGCGCTCGGGGCGGTGCTGATCGTGCTGTTCCGTCGTCGCCGCCTGGTGTTGCAGCTGCCGCGGGACTGACCCGCATCCGTACAAGGGCAGGTGGTGGGCCTCAAGCTCAAGCCCACCACCTGCCTCGTGGTGCGTCCTCAGCTACGCCCGCGCGAAGGGACAGGCGGAGCCGGATCGGATCTCGCTTCCACGGCCACCGGCGTTCTCAGACGGCGAAGGTTGCCGGTCGTTCGGTGGCCGGGGCCGGCGGCTTCGCCTTCCACAGCCCCGTCTTCTGCCCGGCGAGCCGGGTCAGGTAGGCCGGGTTGAGGATCACGTAGCGCTTCCAGAGCCGCTTGGGCTCCAGGCCGAGACGCCAGAACCACTCCAGGCCCGCCCGCTGCATCCACGGCGGGGGCTGGCGCAGCAGGCCGGCGTGGTAGTCGAAGGCCGCCCCGACCGCCATCAGCGGCATGTCCAGCAGCGGCCGCATGGCGTACGTGAAGACCTCCTGGCGCGGGCAGCCCAGCCCGACCAGCACGAGCCGGGCCCCACTGGACCGGATCCGGTCGGCGATCTCCACGTCCTCGCCCGGCTGCACCGCCCGGAACTTGGACGGCTCCACCCCGGCGATCTTGAGCGCCGGGAACATCCGCTCCAACGCCGGGATCAGCCTGGCCAGGGTCTCCTCGGTCGACCCGTAGAGGTAGACCGGCAGCCCCTCGTCGGCGAAGCGGGCGAGCACGTGCAGGGTCAGGTTCGGGCCGTAGACCCGGTCGGTCAGCCCCGCGCCGTGCAGCAGGTTGAGCGCCCAGCGCACCGGCTGGCCGTCGGGGGTGACCACGTCGAAGGAGTTCAGCCTGGCGTTGTGTGCCGGGTCGAGCACCCCGGTCATCACGCCGTGCACGGCCAGCGCCGTCAGCGCCAGCGGTCGGCGCTCCTGCGCCGCCGCCACCACCTGCTCGGTCGCCTCGGCGTAGTCGGTGGCGTCGACCAGGACCCCGAGGACGTTCCGCTTGCCCCTGCCGGTCATGCGCCCGGCACCCACTTGTCCACGTTGGCCTCGTAGATCTCGCGCATGATCATGGGCACGTCGTAGACCTGCTTCCACTCGGGGTAGTCGGCCTGGAAGGCCTCGTTCGAGCCGATCCACCACTTGTGGTCGCCGATCCGGTTGGCCTCGACGTACTCGGTGACCATCTCCTGGCCGGTGATCTGCTCGGCGAGCGCGAACGCCTCGCGGTTGGAGGTGTTCGAGTGCCGGCCGCCGCCGAGGTTGTAGACCGCAGCCGAGCGCGGGTTGCGGAAGAACGCCTCGAAGGCGCTGACCACGTCCGAGCTGTGGATGGCGTCGCGGACCTGCTTGCCCTGGTAGCCGAAGATCTTGTAGGTGCGGCGCTCCATGTTGGCGCGCATCACGTAGCCGAGGAAGCCGTGCAGCTCCGTCGCGGAGTGCGCCGGGCCGGTCAGCGTCCCGCCCCGGAAGCAGGCCGTCCGCATGTCGAAGTAGCGGCCGTACTCCTGCACCATGACGTCGGCCGCCACCTTGGAGGCGCCGAAGATCGAGTGCAGGCAGGCGTCGATGGACATGTCCTCGCGGATGCCCTGCTCGTACGGGTGCCCGGGCTCGATCTCCCAGCGGGTCTCCAGCTCGACCAGGGGCAGGCTGTTCGGCCGGTCCCCGTAGACCTTGTTCGTGGAGCAGTGGATGAGCGGCGCCTCGACGCAGTGCTCCCGCACGTTCTGCAGGACGTTGAGCGTGCCGGCGGCGTTCACGTCGAAGTCGGTGAACGGGTCGCGCACCGCCCAGTCGTGCGACGGCTGGGCGGCGGTGTGGATCACCACGGCGACGTCGGTGCCGTACCGCTTGAACAGCTTGGCCAGCGCGGCCCGGTCGCGGATGTCGATGCTGTGGTGCGAGTACGCGGACCCCAGCTCGTCGGTCAGCCGGCGGACGTTCCACGCGGTGGACGCCTCCGCGCCGAAGAACTCCTGCCGCATGTCGTTGTCGATGCCGACGACCTCGAGACCGAGGCCGGCGAAGTGCCGGACCGCCTCGGAGCCGATAAGACCGCCCGACCCGGTCACGAACGCGACACTCACACGCCACTCCTGGTCCATCGGAGGCAGAAACCATCGGAGCATAGCGTGACGTACGGCACGCCCCGATACAGCGCGAGGGCCCCGCATCGCTGCGGAGCCCTCGCGTATTGGTGGGGAAGGGGGGAGTTGAACCCCCACGCCCTTTCGGGCACACGGACCTGAACCGTGCGCGTCTGCCATTCCGCCACTTCCCCGTGGCTTGACCTCGAACACTGTAGTCTGTGCCGGACCTGCTGTCCCCAGCGGGCCCCGGACATCCTAGCCGGTCCGTGGTCGTTGCGACGATCGGTTACCGTCCGAGGAGCGGTTACCGTTCGTGGCGGACGAAAGAGTAGCACGGCATTATCGGCCCGTCCGAACGGGCCGCCGTCAGACGGCCGAGCGGCGTGTGAGCTGCGCGCGCGCCGGCCGGATACCATCATGTCCTCGGGACCCGAGGAGGAGCCGGTGAGCGTGCTGCAACGCTTCGAGAAGCGTCTGGAAGGCCTGGTCGAGGGGGCCTTCGCCAAGGTCTTCAAAGGGGTGGTCCACCCCGTGGAGATCCTCAACGCCATGCAGCGGGAGGCCGAGGCGCACAAGGCGATCCTGGCCGGTGGGCGCACGTTGGTGCCCAACCGCTACGTGATCGATCTCTCGCCCTACGACCACAGTCGTCTGGCGCCGTACGCCGCCGCGCTGGCCCAGGAGCTGGCCCAGTCGCAGGCGGAGTTCATCGGCGAGCAGGCCTGGACGGTCTACGGCGACGTGATCGTCGAGATCGAACGCGGCGAGGGGCTGGACACCGGGATGTTCCGGGTCACCGCCGAGGTCTACACCGGCGGCGAGGTCGCCCCGGTCTCGGCGCCCGGCTACGACGCGGGCCCGCCCGCCTACCCGGCCTACGACCAGGGCGGCGGCTACGGTCCTCCGCCCGGCCACGGCGGCGGCCGCAACGTGCGGCTGGTCTCCGGCGACGGGCGCACCTACCCCCTCCAGATGGGCTCGACCGTGATCGGCCGCGGCGACCAGGCCAACCTGCGCCTGCCCGACGTCGGGATCTCGCGGCGACACGCCCGGCTGGACTTCGACGGTGGTCAGGTCGTGCTGACCGACCTGGGGTCGACCAACGGCACCATGGTCAACGGCCAGCGGGTGTCCGCCGTCGCGCTCAATCCCGGCGACATGATCCAGCTCGGCACCACGACGCTGACCTTCCGCGTGGACGGCTGACCCGCCTTGCCGGAGCTCGTCATCACCGTCGCCCGGTTCGGGTTCCTCATCCTGCTGTGGATCTTCGTGTTCACGGTGGTCGGCGTGATCCGCCGGGACCTGTTCGCGGGCGCCAGGTCGGGCCGGCTGGTGGCCGCCCCCCGGGCCGTCGGCGCCTCGCTCGGGCAGGCGGCGAAACCGACGAAGGCGAAGCGGGGCAGGGCGGCCCACCAGCTCGTGGTAACCGCCGGTCAACTTGCCGGGACCCGGATCACCCTCGGCGAAGCGCAGATCACCATCGGCCGGGCGGAGGATTCCACCCTCGTCATCACCGACGACTACGCCTCGGCGCGGCACGCCCGTCTGGTGCCACGCGACGGCCAGTGGTTCGTCGAGGACCTCGGCTCGACTAACGGCACGTACCTGGATCGCGCTAAGGTCACCGGACCAACCCCCGTCCCCCTCGGCGTGCCGATCCGGATCGGCCGCACTTCTCTCGAATTACGGCCATGACTCTGACCCTGCGCTATGCGGCCCACAGCGACCGCGGTCTGATCCGAGACGGTAACCAGGATTCCGTCTACGCCGGGCCGCGGCTTCTCGCCGTCGCCGACGGCATGGGCGGCATGGCCGCCGGTGACGTCGCCAGCAACATCGTCATCGGTGCCATGGCGCCGCTCGACGAGGACGTCCCAGGTGACGCCCTCGTCGACGCGTTGCGTTCGGCCGTGGGCACCGCCAACCAGCAGCTCCGCGACACCGTGGACGCCAACCCCCAGCTGGAGGGGATGGGCACCACGCTCACCGCGACCCTCTTCTCCGGCAGCAAGCTGGGCATGGTCCACATCGGTGACTCGCGGGCCTATCTCCTGCGCAACGGTGAGTTCGCGCAGATCACCAAGGACGACACGTACGTCCAGATGCTCGTCGACGAGGGCCGGATCAGCGCCGAGGAGGCGAGCAGCCACCCCCAGCGTTCGCTGCTCACCCGGGCGCTCGACGGCCGCGACATCGACCCGGAATACAGCGTCCGTCAGGTGCTCCCCGGCGACCGCTACCTGATCTGCAGCGACGGCCTCTCGGGTGTGGTCAGCGCCGACACCATCGGCGAGACGATGCGCGAGTACACCGACCCGCAGCAGTGCGTCGAGCGGCTGGTGCAGCTCGCCCTGCGCGGCGGCGGCCCGGACAACATCACGGTGATCATCGCCGACGCCACCGACCAGGACATCGTCGAGGCGAGCCCGATCGTGGGTGGCGCCGCCGCCCGGGACCGGGGCATGGCGACCTCCGCCGACGTGTCCACGCCGGCCGCCCGCGCATCCGCCCTCTCCGCGCCGCGCCCGCCCGTTCCCGAGGAACCGACGGCCGGTGCCGACGACGAGTCGGAGCGCCCGAGGCGTCGGCCGGTGCGGGCCGCCGCGATCTCGGTGGCGCTGCTGGTCCTCGTCGGCGGCGCGGTCTTCGGCGGCTGGAGCTACACCCAGCGGCAGTACTACGTCGGCGCGACCGAGAACGGCCAGGTCGCGGTGTTCCGGGGCATCCAGGGCGAGATCGCCGGGATGAACCTGTCGACCGTGCACTCCAAGAGTCCAGCGGACCTGGAGGACCTGACGCTGGCCGCCCAGGAGCAGGTCAAGCAGGGCATCCCGGCCAAGAGCGAGCCCGACGCCGAGCGTCGACTGGCCGAGCTGACCAGCGACGACCCGATGAACCCGAACCTGAAGCCCATCTGCCCGCCGAGCCCGAGTCCGAGCGCCGCGGCCGTCACCACCGTCCCGACGCCGACCTCCGTTCCGGTGTCGCCCGCTCCGACCGTCAGCGCGAGTGCGAGCGCCCCGGTCAGCGGCCGGCCGAGCATGCCGGCCGCGCCGACCACCACGCCCGACGCCCCGCCCTCCGACACCGACTCGCCGGCGCTCGACCCCGCCGCGTGCCGGTCGCCGGAGTAGGCGCGGCTCGATCCGAGGACGTTCCGTGACCGCAGCGGCCATTCCGGCATCCTCGCCCGCCACCACGGGCGAGCAGCCCGGCGTACGCCTGGCCCGGTCCCGGCGCAACGCCGAGCTGTCGTTGCTGCTGGTCGCCATGGTGCTGGTGGCCGCGTACGGGGCGATGGTCGAGGCGAAGGTGCTCGACACGGTCACGGCCGACTTCTGGATGCCGGCCGCCGCGCTCACCGCCGTGTTCCTCGGCCTGCACCTGGTGATCCGGTTCCTGGCGCCCTTCGCCGACCCGGCCCTGCTGCCGGCGGTCGCCCTGCTCAACGGGATCGGGGTGGGCTTCCTGCGCCGGATCGACCTGGGTAAGGCGACGCCGGCCGAGCGGGAGGACCTGGCCATCTTCGCCGGCACGGGCGGCCGGCAGCTCGCCTGGACGCTCGTTTCGGTCATTCTCGCCGCCGGGTTGCTCACCATCATGCGGGACCACCGCTCGGTGTCGCGCTACGCGTACACGCTGGGGCTGGCCGGCATCGTGCTGGTGATGATCCCGGCGGTGCTGCCCAGCCGGTTCTCCGAGATCAACGGCGCGAAGCTGTGGATCAAGTTCGGCGACAGCTTCTCCATCCAGCCGGGCGAGTTCGCGAAGCTGGCCCTGCTGGTCTTCTTCGCCTACTACCTGGTGCGCAAGCGCGAGGTGCTGTCGCTGGCGAGCCGCCGGTTCCTCGGCATCGACTTCCCGCGCGGGCGGGACCTCGGCCCGGTGGTCGCGGTCTGGCTGGTCAGCGTCCTGGTCCTCGTCTTCGAGAAGGACCTGGGCACCTCGCTGCTCTACTTCGGCATGTTCGTGGTGACGCTCTACATCGCCACGGAGCGGGTCAGTTGGCTGCTCATCGGTCTGGTGCTGTTCTTCGGCGGCGTCTACCTGGCGTACGTGCTCGGCGACGTGGTCGGCGGGCCGTTCGCCAACTTCTACCTGCGCGCCCAGATCTGGCTGGACCCGTTCGCCGACCCGTACAACGACGGCTACCAGCTCGTGCAGGGCCTGCTCGCGCTCGGCACGGGCGGCCTGTTCGGCGCGGGTCCCGGTGGTGGCCAGCCCGGCCTGCTGCCCGAGGTGCAGAACGACTTCATCTTCGCGGGCATCGGCGAGGAGATCGGCCTCTTCGGGCTCTCCGCCCTGCTCGTGGTCTACCTGCTGATCGTCGAGCGGGGGCTGCGCGCGGCGCTGGCGGTCCGGGACTCGTTCGGCAAGCTGCTGGCCGGCGGCCTGGCCTTCACCCTCGGGCTCCAGGTCTTCGTGATCGTCGGCGGGATCAGCAAGCTCATCCCGTTGACCGGTCAGACCACCCCGTTCCTCTCCGCCGGCGGTTCCTCGCTGATGGCGAACTGGCTGCTCATCGCGGCCCTGCTCCGGATCTCCGACGGTGCCCGCCGCCCCGTCGCCGGCGCTGGCGGCAAGGCGGCCCGACCGTCCGGCGGCCCGCCGGAGCAGCTGCACGGTGCCCCCACGGAGGTGATCAGGCCGTGAACGCACCCCTGCGCCGCGTCGGCGTCGTCGTCATGGTCCTCTTCGGCCTGCTCTTCGCGAACCTGAACTGGATCCAGGCCTACAAGGCCGACGAGTACCGCACCAGCGACTACAACGGTCGGGTCCAGGTCGCCGAGTACGAGCGCAAGCGCGGCAACATCGAGGCCGGCGGCACCGCCTTCGCGCTCAGCAAGGAGACCGACGGCGAGCTGAAGTTCCAGCGCAGCTACCCCGGCGGGGCGAGGTACGCCCACATCCTCGGCTACAAGCCGGTCAATCTCGCCGAGACCGGCATCGAGAAGTTCGAGAACGACTTCCTGGCCGGCACCAGCGACGCGCTGATCGCCAACCGGGTCAAGGACATGTTCACCGGTGACCAGTCCGGCGGCGGCAACGTCCTGCTGACGGTTTCCAAGGGCGCCCAGAACACCGCGTTCGAGCAGTTGCGGAACAACCGGGTCGACGCCGCCAAGGGCGCGGCGATAGCCGTCGACCCGCGTACGGGGGCGGTGCAGGCGCTGGTCTCGATGCCCAGCTTCGACCCGAACCCGCTGGTCAGCCACAGCACCAACGAGGCCACGGCCGCGTACAACAAGCTGGAGCAGGACCCGGCGGGTCCGCTGAAGAACCGCGCCCTCGGCGAGGTGCTGCCCCCGGGCTCCACCTTCAAGATCGTGGTGGCCGCGGCGGCGCTGGAGAGCGGCGTGGGTCAGCAGACGAGGATCCCGGCCGGGGCCAGCTGGACCCCGCCGACCTCGGGCACGCCGATCCGCAACGCGGCCCCGTCGATCTGCCCCGAGGACGAGGTCACCCTGATCAACGCGGTGACCGAGTCGTGCAACACGGGCTTCGCGCAGATGGGCGTCCGGCTCGGCGCCGACAAGATCAAGGAGAAGGCCCGGCAGTTCGGCTTCGAGCAGGAGGACCTCACCGTCGGCCAGCTCAACGAGGCCGGCCACCCGGTGGCGGCGAGCCGGACCGGCAGCATGGAGAACGCCGACGGCGGGGCCGACCCGGCTGCGCTGGCCCAGTCCTCCATCGGGCAGCGCGACGTGCGGATGACCCCCCTCCAGGGCGCCCTGATCGCCGCGTCCGTCGCCAACGGCGGCAGCCAGATGCGGCCGTACCTGGTCCGCCAGCTGCTCGCCCCGGACCGCACCACCAGCTACTACACCGCGAAGCCCAGGGAGTTGCGGCAGCCGGTAAGCGGTCAGGTCGCCAAGGACCTGCGGGACATGATGGTCAGCGTGGTCGAGAACGGCTCCGGCACGAACGCGCAGCTCAGGGGCTACACGGTCGGCGGCAAGACCGGCACCGCCCAGTCGGCGCCCGATCGGCCCGACCACGGCTGGTTCATCGGCTTCGCCCTGGACAAGAACGGCACGCCGGTCTCGGCGGTCTGCGTGATGCTGGAGCAGGCCGGCCCTGGCGGCAGCGCCGAGGCGGCCCGGATCGCCGGGCAGATCATGCGCGCCGCCATCGCCGACCCGGGGGGCCGCTGACATGCTGAGCCCCGGGGTGCAGCTCGGCAACCGTTACCGCCTGGACGAGCGGATCGCCAGCGGTGGCATGGGTGACGTCTGGCGTGGCACCGACCAGGTGCTCGGCCGTACGGTCGCGGTCAAGAGCCTGCTCCCCGCGCTGCTCGACGACCCCGACTTCGCCGAGCGCTTCCGGGGCGAGGCCCGCACCATGGCCACGATCAACCACCCCGGCGTGGTCGACGTCTACGACTTCGGCAACGACCAGCAGATCGCCTTCCTGGTCATGGAGTACGTCGAGGGCGACGCCCTGTCGGCCACCCTGGCCCGGGTCGGCCGGCTCACCCCGGCCCGCACGATGGCGCTCGTCGCCCAGGCCGCCGACGCGCTGCACGCGGCGCACGTGAAGGGCATCGTGCACCGGGACGTGAAGCCCGGAAACCTGCTGGTCCGGCCCAACGGCACCCTGGTGCTCACCGACTTCGGCATCGCCCGGTCGGAGCTGGTCGCCCAGCTCACCGCGGCCGGCTCGGTGCTCGGCACCGCCTCGTACATCTCCCCGGAGCAGGCCACCGGCGGGGTCGCCACGCCCGCGTCCGACGTCTACGCGCTCGGCGTGGTGGCCTACCAGTGCCTCGCCGGCCGACGCCCCTTCGAGGGCGACAATCCCCTCGACATTGCCATGCGGCACGTGCGGGAGACGCCCCGTCCGCTGCCGGCGGACATTCCGCCGCAGGTCCGGGCGGTGGTCGAGCGGGCCCTGGCGAAGGACCCGGCGGCACGCTGGCCGAGCGCCGCCACGCTGGCCGGGGTCGCCCGTCAGCTCAAGGCCCAGCTCTCCCAGCAGGCCCGGGCGGCAGGTCAGCCCATCTCCGCCGCCCCGGCGTCGCCGGCGGGCCCGCCCGGCCGCGCCCAGGTGCCGCCGCCGCGCCCGCCGGTGTCGCCGCCGCACCGGCAGCCGAACGTCGCCGCGCAGCCGCCGCGTCCGCCCATGGCGGCGCACCGGCCCCCCGTGGCGAACAGCCGGCCGCCCGCCGCGCCGCACCGTCCCACCTCGGTCGCGCCCGCCGCGCCCGTCCAGCATCCGCAGATGGCGCCGACGGGCTACCCGCGCGGCGCGGCGCCAGTGCCGCAGGCCCGGCCGATGCCGTACGCGGGACACGCCGTCCCGCCGGCGCACCAGCCGGGTGGGCAGCGGTCCCGGCCCGGGATGGTGTTCCTCGCCATCATCGTGGCCGTGCTGGTCCTCGTCTGCTCCGGCGTGATTTCCTACAACCTGCGGGAAGGCACGAAGTCGAGCGCGGGCACTCCGCCGACGGTGACGTCCGGCGCGCTGTGGCCCGACGGACGCGACGATCCGACCGGAACGTCGTACCGTCGACAGGAACTGCCCCGGTCGGGCAGCGACGAGACGACGAGCGAAGGACGACAGACGCGATGACAGCGCAGGCCCGCCTGCTCGGTGGCAGGTACCAGGTCGGCGAGCTGCTCGGCTACGGCGGCATGGCCGAGGTGCACCGCGGTCGCGATCTCCGGCTCGGTCGGGACGTCGCGATCAAGATGCTCCGGACCGACCTCGCCCGGGACGCCACCTTCCAGATGCGGTTCCGCCGGGAGGCGCAGAACGCGGCGTCCCTCAACCACCCGGCGATCGTCGCCGTCTACGACACCGGCGAGGAGACCGCGCCGACCGGCGAGACGCTGCCGTTCATCGTGATGGAGTTCGTCAACGGGCGGACCCTCAAGGAGGTGCTGGGCGTCGAGGGGCGGCTCCAGCCGCGCCGGGCGCTGGAGATCTGCGCCGACATGTGCGCGGCCCTGGAGTTCAGCCACCGGCACGGCATCATCCACCGCGACATCAAGCCCGGCAACGTGATGCTCACCCAGACCGGCCAGGTCAAGGTGATGGACTTCGGCATCGCGCGGGCGCTGGCCAGCGGCGCCACCACAATGACCCAGACGAGCGCGGTCATCGGTACGGCGCAGTACCTCTCGCCGGAGCAGGCGCGCGGCGAGGCGGTCGACGCCCGCTCCGACGTCTACGCCGGCGGCTGCGTCCTCTTCGAGTTGGTCTGCGGGCATCCCCCGTTCGTCGGCGACAGCCCGGTCAGCGTGGCGTACCAGCACGTGCGGGAGACGCCCCCGACGCCGAGCGACATCAACCCGGACGTGAACCCCGCCGTCGACGCGATCGTGCTCAAGGCGCTGTCGAAGAACCCGCTCAACCGCTACCAGAGCGCCGGCGAGATGCGGGCCGACCTGCTCCGCGCGGCCGCCGGCCGCCCGGTGATGGCGACCCCGGTGCTGCCGCAGGAGGAGACGACGCAGCTCGCTCCGGCCGCCGCCGGCTACGCGGGCGCCCCCGGCGCCCCGCAGACCCGGCAGATGCCGGCCCGGGTCGGCGACCCGCGCCGTCGCAAGGCGTCCTCCTGGCTGATCGCGACGTTCGCGGCGGTGGGCGTCCTCGCGGTGATCGCCCTCGCCGCCGCCCTGCTGAGCCAGCGAGACGGCGACGACCGTGCCACGGTCCCCACGGTGACCGGCCTGACCCAGCAGGAGGCGTTCGCCCGGATCGAGCAGGCCAACCTGGTGCCCAAGGAGGGCGACCAGGTCTTCAACAAGGATTGCCAGAAGGGCCAGGTCGTCAACCAGGACCCGCCCGCCAACTCACTCCTGGAGGCGAACCGCGATGTCGTCGTCCGGGTCTGCGGCGGCGTGGAGATGAAGGCCATCCCGTCGGACCTCGTCGGCTCCACCTATGAGAGCGCGAAGAACCGGCTGGAGGCGGCCGGCTTCAAGGTGGACAAGAAGGAGAAGGACGACGCCGAGAAGGCGGGCATCGTTCTCGAGGTGTCGCCCGCGCCGGGCAAGCAGGTCGCCGCGGAGAGCACGGTCACCCTCACCGTTTCCAGGGGCAACGTCGGCAAGGTGCCCAACGTGGTCGGCGACAGCGAGGACGACGCCAAGGAGGAGCTGGACGAGGCCGGCTACGACGTCAACGTCAAGCAGGGCCGCGAGGTGCCGCCGGAGGAAGCCGGCCAGGTCACCAAGCAGGACCCGCCGGCCGGGAGCAACCTCGCCAGGGGCAAGACCGTGACGATCGTGGTCACCGTGCCGCAGGCCGAGCCGACGCCCACCGAAACGCCGAGCCCGACGCCCAGCGTCACGCCGACCACCCCCGGTGACGGCGGCGGCGGGGGCTTCCCGCTGCCGACCACCCCGCCGATCCGCCTGCCCGAGCGCTGACCCCGCTCGTGAGCGCGGGGGACCCTGCTGGGCGGCGCCCTGCGGACGCCGCCGGTCAGGGCCCTGTCGACGCCGCCGCACAGCGGCCTTCCGACGCCGCCGCACAGCGGCCTTCCGACGCCGCCGCACAGCGGCCTTCCGATGCCGCCGGGCAGCGGCCTCCGCCGGTAGACGACGGGCAGCTGGCGACCGGTGCGGCGGACCGGGCGAGCCGGTGGCGGCGACGCCTGATCCGCGCGGCGATCCTGGGCCTGGCGGCGCTGCTCCTGGCCAGCATTCCCTGGCTCTGGACGACGACCGCCGCCCGCGGCCACCTGTACGGCGAGGCCGACGCGCCCGCCGCCGACGTCGTGATCGTCCTGGGTACGGCGGTGGCGGCGGACCGCCGTCAGCCGGGTGACCGCCTCGCCGGCCGCCTGGAAACCGCCGCCGCTCTCGTGAAGAGCGGGCGGGCCCGGGTGGTCCTCGTGTCGGGCGACGGCGGCGGCACGTCCGGCGACGAGCCGGCGGCGATGACCGCCCACCTGACCGAGCGGCTCGGCGTCGATCCTCGTCGCGTCGTGGCCGACCCGTTCGGCCTGGACACCTACGACACCTGCGCCCGGGCACGCGACGTGTACGGCGTCGAGCGCGCCCTGATCGTGACCCAGTCCTACCACCTGTCCCGCGCGGTGACGCTGTGCCGGCACCTCGGCCTCGACGTCGACGGGGTGACCGCCCGCTGTGCCGGCTGCGGACCCGTCCTGCTCGTCGGCAAGGCCGTCCGCGACTACTTCGCCAGCGGCAAGGCGGCCTGGGACGCGGTCCGGGGCAGGCCGCCTGCGGTCAGCTCACCCGTCAACTCCGGCGTGACGGATGCGCTGACGGGCTGACCGTGCGGTGGGCGGGCGTAACAGGATGATGCTCTGGCATCGAGCTGGGTGACTTGCCGGGGGCGGCGATCGGATGTTCTACCATCGCCGGATGAAAGCCGGGACCGAGCGGGGCGGATCGAGATTCGACACCTGGGTGACGCCGACCCGGGTCGCCTGGCTCGGGAGCGCCGTGGTGGTGCTCCTGCTGGCCCTACCGGTCCACATCCTCGGGCCGGGAGACCACGAGCAGAAGAGCTGCGGCAACGCGTTGAGGCTCGACCTGGACTTCTGGGCAGGCCCCTCGGACGGGAACTACTGGGAGAAGGCGCACCGGACCTGCAACGCGAAGCGCATCGGCCGGATCGGTCAGGCCGTCGGCGCCGTCTCGGTGACGGTCCTGGCCGTCACACTCCTGACCGCGCGCGCCCGTCGACAGGATGACGACGAGTACTGACGATCAGTCAGAGGCCGCCTGTCAGGCGGTGGCGAAGGCGGCGCGGCGGCGCGCGTCCACCTCGGCGGCCAGCGCCGGGGCCTGCTCCAGCGCCTCCGGGTGACCGCAGGCGGCGAGCCAGTTCGCCAGCATCAGGTGACCGCCCTCGGTCAGCACCGACTCCGGGTGGAACTGGACGCCCTCGATCGGCAGCGTACGGTGGCGCATCGCCATCACCACCCCGGAACCCGTCCAGCCGGTGACCTCCAGCTCCTCGGGCAGCGTCTCGGGCAGCACGGCGAGCGAGTGGTAGCGGGTGGCGGTGAACGGGTCCGGAAGGCCGGCGAGCACCCCGACGCCGTGGTGGCGCACCTCGGAGGTCTTGCCGTGCAGCAGCTCGGGGGCGCGGGTCACCGTGGCGCCGAAGGCCTCACCGATCGCCTGGTGGCCCAGGCAGACGCCGAAGATCGGCAGCTCGCCCGCGTACGCGCGGATGACGTCGAGGCAGATGCCGGCGCGGTCGGGGCTGCCGGGACCGGGCGAGAGCAGGACGCCGGCCGCGCCGACCCTGCCCACCTCGGCGACCTCGATCTCGTCGTTGCGCCGGACGTCGCAGTCCACGCCGAGCTGGCCCAGGTACTGCACGATGTTGAAGACGAACGAGTCGTAGTTGTCGATCACCAGGACACGCATCAGGGGCTCACTCGTCTGGAGAGGCAGGCGGGGTGTTGTTCTGGTCGGTGTCGTACGGCAACTCGTGCTCGTCGCCGGGCGGGGCGTCGCCGCTCTCCCCGCCGCCCGGCACCGAGTCGCCGCCGGGATCGCCGGCGTCCTGGGTGACCTGCACGTCGTCGAAGGGCAGCAGAGGCTCGGCCCACGGGAACACCACGTACCAGAGCAGGGCCACCATCGCGCTGGTGATCAGCAGGCTACCGACGAGCTTGCCGGGCAGCCCGAAGGGCAGCTTGCGCCAGATCCAGCCGTACACCGTCAGGCCCCCAGTTCCGCCGGGCGCCCCGCCGACTTCGGCTGGCTGCGCGCCAGCTCGGCGTGGATGATCAGGCGTTGGTAGTTGTCGAACTTCGGGTTGCAGGTGGTCAGGGTGAGCATCGACCTGGTCGGCTTCTGCCCGGGCTTGCCCGGTACGGGCGCCACGACCTCGACCTGGGTGGGCTTGACGATCCGGCTCTGGGTCACCTTGTAGACGTGCCAGTCGGTCTTGCCCTCCACCACGATGGCGTCCCCGTCGTTCAGCTCGTCGAGCCGCCAGAAGGTGGCCCGGTTGCGGTGCCCGGCGACGGAGAAGTTGCCGACCTGGCCCGGCAGGGCGCTGGAGGGGTAGTGGCCCGGCGCGTACCGGATGTCCTTCTGGGTGACGCCCTCGACGACGACCCAGTTCTTGTCGAGCTTGGGGATGTAGAGCCCGGCGATGGGCTTGCCCTGCACGGGCGGCTTCGGCTTGGTGGACGCGCTGGCCGACGGCGCCACCGTCGGGTCGCCCTCGGGGCCCCACGCCTGCGCCAGTTGCTGGCTGAGGTCGTTCTGGTGGGCGTCGACGATCGCCGACTTGCCCCACACCTCGTAGCCGGCGAAGAGCAGCACCACCAGGCCGAAGGTGATCAGCAGTTCGCCGCTGATCCGGATGCCGGTACGCAACCGGGAGCCCAGCGACGGCCGGGTGAGCTCCGAGTAGACGCTCTTGTAGCCCTCACCGGTCTGCTCCGGGCGGAGCTGGACCACCCGCTCGCCCCGGCGTGGCCGAGGCTGCTCGGCGGGAGTGTCGGAGCCCTCCGGCTCGTCCGTCTTCGGAGGACGCGGCACCGCGCCCATCAGGGCGGTCGACTCGACGAGCGCGGCCGGGGCGGTCGGCGTACGCCCGGAGACGGCCGGGATCAGGGCGGTGGCCCCGGGATCGACGTCGCGGCCCGGGCCGGCCGGGGAGACCGGGGTCGACGGGCCGTTGGCCGACGCGCCCACCTTCGGGATGAAGGCGGTCGGCGCGTCGCCGGCCGGCCGGCCATCCCTGGCGGCGGCCCGATCGACCGGCGGCCGGACGGACCGCTCGCCGCCGGGACCGGAGGCCCCGGTGGCGCCCGGCAGCCGGAGATCGTCGGACGGCGACGCGGGGTGCGGCGGGGCGGCCGGCCGGACCGGGCCGGCACCGGGCCACGGTGGCGACCCGCCGGCACCGGCCCGGGCGGACGGGCCGGATTCGGTCGGGCTGGCATGGCGGAGGTCGGCGGGCTCCGGCCGACCGAAGCCGGCCGGGCCGGGCCGGTCGAAGTCGCCGCCACCGCGCCGGTCAAAGTCGGCGGGCCGGGAGTGGTCGAGGTCGGCGGGCCGGAAGCGATCGGCTTCGGTCGGCCGGGGCCTGCCGAAGCCGGCAGGGCCGGGTCGGTCGAAGTCGCCGCCTCCACGCCGGTCGAAGTCGGCGGGCCGGGAGTGGTCGAGGTCGGCGGGCCGGGAACGATCGGCTTCGGCGGGCCGGGAGTGGTCGAAGTCAGCGGACCGGGAGTGGTCGAGGTCGGCGAGCCGGTCGTAGCGCGAAGGCACTGGGCGGCCGAGATCGCCGGACCCGCGCCGGTCGAAGCCGGACCCCTGCTGGTCGAAGCCGGACCCGCGCCGGTCGGATTCGGCGGGCCAAGGGCGGCCGAAGTCCCTGGTCTCCTCGCGGCCGAAGTCGGCAGGACCGGGGCGGCCAGGGTCGGCAGGACCGGAGCGACCGGGCTCGGCAGAGCCAGAGCGACCGGGTTCGACAGGACCAGAGCGACCGGGTCCGGCAGGGCCTCGTTGATCGGAGTCGGCGGAGCCGGGCCGCCCGAAGTTGGCGGGCCAGGGGCGGCCGTGGTCCGCCGGACCGGGACGGCCGGGCTCGGTGGGCCGGGCGGGGCTGCCGGCGGAGCGGCTCTGATCGGCGCTCGGCGGGAAGTGGCCGAGGTTCGCGGGACGGCCGGGTTCGGGTGCCGGGCGGGTCGGGTCGGGCGCGGCGCGCGACCATCCGGCTGAGGGGCCGGCAGACGTGCGAGCGTCACCGGCGGCCGGGTCGGGCCCGTGGGGCGGACGGGGAGCCGGGGAGCGGGGCGGGAGCGTGGGCTCCGGCCAGGCGCCGGCCGGGGCCGGGCGGGCCGGGGCGGGCCCGGGCCGGTCGACCTTGGGTAGGAAGGCGGTCGGCCCGTCGTCCTGGTCGCGGTGACGGCCGTCGCGGTCCTCGGGCCGGTCGTCCGGTACGCGGTTCACCTGGGCACCGTCGCCGAGCGCAGCGTGGTCGAGTCCTCGAACGCCGGCACGGTCACCGAGGAGACGGTCTCCTTGTAACCGAGCTTGTAGTCGTCGACCAGGTCCCTGAACAACCGGACTCCCTGTGAGTCGGCGAGGGCCTGCTGCAGGGCAGCGGGATCGCCGATTGCTACGATCTTGAATGGTGGGGAGTACACCCGGCCGTGCAACAGCAGGGTGTTACCCACGCAGCGTACCGCGCTGGTCGACAGCACGCGGACGTTCATGATGGACATGGCCTCGGCGCCACCCGCCCAGAGGGCGTTCACCACCGCCTGCACGTCTCCCTGGTGGACGACCAGGTCGTCGTTGGTGGCCCCGGCGGGCAGCGTCCCGTCGTTGCGCCGGGGTGCGTCGTCGAGTTCCACCGTCACCCCGGAGCCGGCGAGCGCGGTGAAGCCGGCGTCCGCCCGGCTGGCAGCGGCCCGGTCCTGCTGTTCCCTGATCGGTCCGTCGGAGCTGGCCAGGGCGCTGGTGCGGCCCTCGACCTCGGCGCGCAGGTCGGACGCCCGCCGCTCGCTGGCCGCCACCTCCGCGCGCCGGTCCTCGATCAACTGGTTGAGCTGGGGCCGGCGGTCCTCGCGCAGGGCGGTGCCGCCCGCAGTGGTCGCCGTGGTGGTGAAGAGCAGCCCGGCCGCGGCGGCGATCAGCGGCACCCCGATCGACCAGCCCGGTCGTCGCTGCCGTGGGCGTCGAGGCAGCAGCCCGGCGACCGCCCGCCGGAGCACCTTCTGCCAGGAGGCCGCGCCGGATGTGTACTCCACCGAGCGTTCCTTCCCCGTCGTCTGGTTCAGCCCGCGGAGGCGCGAGCCGCCGCGGCGACCCGAACAGTCCCGCCTATTTCGGTCACTCCGTGCACTGGCCTCGCCCCATTCGTGGATTGGACGGGCCTTCGGGACTACGCTAGCTGTCGAACATTATTGGCCATGGACCGTCGCCCCCGCGCCCGGTTGTCAGGCCGGACGAGGTCGTAACCCCTCTGGAGAGCGTCGTGCCCAAGTCTCAGGTTCGCAAGAAGAAGGTGTACACCCCGCCGACGGACGTCCGTCCGACGGCGACGGCGGCGACGCGCAAGCCTAGCCCGGTGTGGCTCCCGGTCTCGGCGGTCGCCCTCATCGTCTTCGGCATCGGCTGGCTGGTGATCTACTACCTCTCCGAGCAGGAGTACCCGGTCATGTCGTGGGGTTACTGGAACCTCGCGGTGGGCTTCGGCGCGATGGTCGCCTCCCTGATCCTGCTCTCCCGCTGGCGCTGAGCGTCCCGCTCACCTGCCGGCGCTGAGCGTCCTGCCCACCCGCCGGCGCTGAGCGCCGCACCCCGTCGCCGGACCGGCGGCGGGGTCGTCCGGGCGCGGTCAGCCCTGCCGTCGGCGCCGCCGGCTCCGGGCCGGTGGCGTGGCAATCCATGTCACTCGGTGGAGCCCCTACCCGGCGGTGGGGGTGTCTTCGCCCTAAGGTGTGCGCAGGGCGGCGCGGCCCGGTGCGAGATGACTCACGTTACTCCTGGGTAACCTTGCGCGTAGGCTGCACTGCATGACCGAGCGGAGCGAGGTCATCGACCGGTCCGGTCGAGGGTGCGGCAGCTGTTGCTCGCCGGTCGTGCCCTGACCCGGGCCCCGGTCGCCGAGCCGCTCGACAGGCAGCAGACCGGGAGGCCAACTCGATGGGCAGCGTCCAGATCGGCACCACGATCCTCGCGTTCGCCATCACCGCCGTGGCGGTGTGGCTTGCGGTACGCGCGGTCATGAAGATGGTGGCCGTCATCCGGCTGGGTCAGCCGGACCCGACCCGCTTCGGCGACACGGGCACCCGCGCGAAGACGATGCTGGCCGAGACCGCCGGCCACACCCGCATGCTCCGCTGGAGCGTGGTGGGTGCGGCGCACTGGTTCGTGATGGTCGGCTTCATCGTGCTGTCGCTGCTGGTGCTGGAGGCGTACTTCGAGGTCGTCTCCCCGACCGGCGGGCTGCCGCTGGTCGGCAACTGGGCGATCTACGGGCTGGTCACCGAGTGGCTCGCGATCCTGGGCATCGTCAGCATCCTGGTGCTGATCGCGATCCGGCTCCGCAACCGGCCCACCCGGCCGGGCGGCAGGTCCCGGTTCACCGGCTCGACCATGTGGCAGGGCTACTTCGTCGAGGGCATCATCCTCGCCGTCCTGATCATGGGCTTCGTCATCCGGGGCTTCAAGGTCGCGACCGACCACTTCGAGTACCCGGTCTGGGCCGCCCCGCTCAGCCACGCCGTCGGCGGGGTGCTGCCGAACTGGGCGGCCGGCGTCAGCGTCGCCGCGCTTGTCAAGATCGTCATCTCGATGACCTGGCTCATCGTGATCTCGCTGAACGTCACCATGGGCGTCGCCTGGCACCGCTTCCTGGCCTTCTTCAACATCTTCTTCAAGCGTGACCCGGGCGCCAACGTCTCCGGCCTCGGCGCCCTGCGCCCCATGACCAGCCAGGGCAAGCCGCTGGACTTCGAGGAGGCCGACCCCGAGAAGGACCAGTTCGGGGTCGCCCAGGTCGAGCAGTTCACCTGGAAGGGCCTGCTGGACTTCAGCACCTGCACCGAGTGCGGCCGCTGCCAGTCGCAGTGCCCGGCCTGGAACACCGGCAAGCCGCTGTCGCCGAAGCTGCTGGTGCTCAGCCTGCGCGACCACGCGTACGCGAAGGCGCCGTACCTGCTGGCCGGCGGCGGCAAGGACCTGACCGGCGAGGAGAAGGCCACCGCCGCCCAGCTCGCCCACATGGACGTGCTGGCCCTGGCCGAGGCCGAGAAGCCGCTGATCGGCACCGCCGAGGAAGGCGGCATCATCGACCCGGACGTGCTCTGGTCCTGCACCACCTGCGGCGCCTGCGTCGAGCAGTGCCCGGTCGACATCGAGCACGTCGACCACATCGTCGACATGCGCCGCTACCAGGTGCTCATCGAGTCGAGCTTCCCGTCGGAGGCCGGCGTGATGCTGCGCAACCTGGAGAACAAGGGCAACCCGTGGGGCGCCCCGCAGAACACCCGCGAGGACTGGACCAAGGGCCTGGACTTCGAGGTGCCGCGGGTCGGCGAGGTCGACGACTTCGAGTACCTCTTCTGGGTCGGCTGCGCCGGCGCGTTCGAGGACCGGGCCAAGAAGACCACCCGGGCGGTCGCCACGCTGCTCAACGAGGCGGGCGTGAAGTTCGCGATCCTCGGCGAGGGCGAGACCTGCTCCGGCGACCCGGCCCGCCGCATCGGCAACGAGTTCGTCTTCCAGATGCTCGCCCAGCAGAACGTCGAGACCCTCAACGAGGCGTTCGAGGGCCGGGAGAAGAGCAAGCGGAAGATCGTCGCGACCTGCCCGCACTGCTTCAACACCCTCGGCAACGAGTACGGCCAGCTCGGCGGCGAGTTCGAGGTGGTCCACCACACCCAGCTCCTGGCGCACCTGGTCGCCACCGGCAAGCTCACCCCGGTGCAGCCGGTCGACGGCGGCGTGACCTACCACGACCCCTGCTACCTGGGCCGGCACAACCGGGTCTTCGCCCCGCCGCGTGAGGTGCTCGGCAGCGCCATCGCCGGCGGGGACGGCGCGAGCGGCGACGGCGGCCTCATCGAGATGCCGCGCAACAGCGAGCGCTCCTTCTGCTGCGGCGCCGGCGGCGCCCGGATGTGGATGGAGGAGAAGATCGGCAAGCGGATCAACGTGGACCGGGTCGAGGAGGCCATGTCCACCGGGGCGAAGACGGTCGCCGTCGGCTGCCCGTTCTGCTCGACGATGCTCAACGACGGGGTGAACGGCAAGGGCGCCGGCGAGCAGGTCGAGGTCGTCGACGTGGCCAGCGTGCTGCTCCGCTCCGTCAAGCCCGAGCAGGCGCCGGGCGACACCGAGCGGACGCCGGTGGCCGGCTGACGCGTACCCCTGCGACGCCTTAAGGCGGCGGCACCCCCGGGTGCCGCCGCCGTCGTCGTTCAGGAGGCCGTGGTGATGATCGTGGTGGTGACGGCCGTGGTGGTCGCGATCAGGATGACCGCCTGGATCTCCTCGATCGCCTTCCTCGTGGCGGCGGACGCCCAGTCCCCGGCGGCGATCTCGGTCAGCCGGCGCTTGACGTGCTCCTTCGGCAGCTCCGCGAAGAGCTTGCGGTCCAGGCCGACGGCCCGGGCGAGGCCGATGAGCGCGGCCGTCCGCCCGTCCACCGGGCCGTCCGCGGCCACGGCGGCGACCATCCGCTGCCGGGCCTGCGTCTCCACCGCCGGCTCCGCGCCGGTGGTGGACGGATAGCGGGTACGCGGAAAGACCCACAGCACCTTGTCCGAGTCGCGGCGCAGCACGCCGGCGGTGACCAGCCCGTCCAGCACCTGCTCGGGCAGGTCCTTGGCGAGCCGGCCGACCCAGTCCTTCGGCTTGCGCCGCTTCGGCTCGGTGGCGATCCGGGTCAGCGCGTCGTCGAGCTGCCGTTGCCCGACGGGGGTCGGGTCGGTCACCACGAGCCGGTCGTCGGCGATCTCGACCCGACCGGCGAGCGTCAGCTCCAGCAGCAGGGCGCCGGCCAGGCCGTAGTCGAGCGTGGGTCGGCCGAGCTGGTTGACGCCCGCGTCGTCGTAGCCGAGCAGGGCGAGTTCGTGGGCGAGCGTGAGCGGGGCCATGCACCCGACGGTAGCCGGGGCCGGCGAGCCCGGCAGATCTTCGCCCGTGACCGGGGCCGCCGCCCGTGCGAGAATTTCGCCGAGGTGAGACGACCATCGATGGCCTGCTGCTGACCACGCTGCTGCCCCTGGTCGGCTTCGTGCTGCTGACCGGCGGCAACGCGTTCTTCGTCGCGGCCGAGTTCGCCCTGGTCACGGTGGATCGCCCCGAGATCGAGCGGCGGGCGACCGCGGGTGACGGCCGGGCCGCGACCGTACGCTGGGCGCTGCGGGAGCTCTCCTTCCAGCTCTCCGGGGCGCAGCTCGGCATCACCCTCACCGCGCTGCTCACGGGCTACCTGGCCGAGCCCGCCCTGGCCCGCCTCTTCACCCCGCTGCTGCGGCCGGTCGCCGGGGACGCGGCCGGCCGGTTCACCCCGTTCCTGGCCCTGGCCCTGGCCACCCTGCTCTCCATGCTCTTCGGCGAACTGGTGCCGAAGAACCTCGCGCTGGCCCGGCCGATGCCCACCGCCCTCGCGACCGCCGGCCCGATGCGCGCCTTCTCCCGCGCCTTCGGCTGGCTGATCCGGGCGCTGAACGACTCGGCGAACCGCCTGGTCCGGCTGCTGGGCGTGGAGCCGCAGGAGGAGCTGGCCAGCGCCCGCTCGCCGGAGGAGCTGGGGCTGCTGGCGGCCATCTCGGCGCGCGCCGGGGCGCTGCCGCCCGACACCGCCATGCTGCTGCGCCGGACCATCCGGTTCGGCGACAAGCGGGCCGCCGAGGCGATGACCCCGCGGGTCGACGTCGTCGCGCTGCGGGCCACCGCCACCGTGGCGGAGCTGCTGGCGCTGTCCCGCCGGACCGGGCGGACCCGGTTCCCGGTGTACGAGGAGACCCTCGACCTGGTGACCGGTGTCGCCGGGGTGCCGGACGCGCTGGGCGTGCCGCTGGCCCTGCGCGGCTCGACCACTGTCGGGTCGGTGGCCCGCGAACCGGTGTACGTGCCGGAGAGCCTGGACCTCGACGGCGTACTGGCCGCGCTCGGCAGCGCGGGTGCCGACCTCGCCATCGTCGTCGACGAGTACGGCGGCACCGACGGCGTGGTCACCACGGAGGACCTCGTGGAGGAGTTGGTCGGGGAGATCGCCGACGAGTTCGACCCGGCCGCGGTGGACGACGTCGGCGCGGTCGGGCTGAGGGTGCCGGGCGGGGAGCGGACGGTCCTCGTCGACGGGGTGCTGCGCTCCGACGAGCTGGCGGAGCAGACCGGCTTCCGGCTGCCCGAGGGGCCGTACGAGACGCTCGCCGGGTTCCTGATGGCCCGGCTGGGGCACATCCCGCTCGCGGGCGAGACGGTCGACGAGTCGGGCTTCGAGTTCACCGTCGTGGAGGTCGAGCGGCACCGGATCGAGCAGGTCCGGGTGCTCCGTCCCGAGGAGCCGGACGGCGATGCCTGAGCTGCTGGTCACCGTCGCGCTGCTGCTCGGCAACGCGTTCTTCGTGGGCAGCGAGTTCGCGCTGATCGCGTCCCGGCGCACGGTGGTCGAGCCGTTGGCGGCCGGCTCGAAGCGGGCCCGCTGGGCGTTGTCGGCGATGAACCAGATCCCGCTGATGATCGCCGGGGCGCAGCTCGGCATCACCGTCTGTTCGCTGGGGTTGGGCGCGATCGCCGAGCCCGCCCTCGCGCACCTGCTGGAGCCGGCGTTCCGCGCGGCGCGGCTGCCGGAGGGGGTGGTCCACCCGGTGGCCTTCGTGCTCGCCCTCGGGGTGGTGGTCTTCCTGCACACCGTGGTGGGCGAGATGGTGCCGAAGAACATCACCCTGGCCGGGCCGGAGCCGTCGGCACTCTGGCTGGGGCCGGCGATGCTGGCGTTCTGCCTGGCCACCAAGCCGCTGCTGGTGGCGATGAAGTGGGCGTCGCGCCGGGTGCTGGGACTGTGGCGGGTCGAGGCGACCGAGGCCGTGAAGACGGTCTTCACCGCCGAGGAGCTGGCCGGGCTGGTGTCGCAGGCGCGTACGGAGGGGCTGCTCGACGCGGAGGAGCACGCCCGGATCACGGGTGCGCTCGCGCTGCACAGCCGGACGGCCGCCGACGCCCTGCAACCGTGGTCCACGGTGACCACCGTGGCCGAGGACGTCTCGCCCGCCTCGCTGGAGGTGCTGGCCACCCTGACGGGGCGGTCCCGCTTCCCGGTGGTGCAGCGACACACCCGCCGGGTGCTCGGCTTCGTGCACGTCAAGGACGTGCTCGGGTACGCGGGCGCGAGCCGGCGGGCCCCCGTGCCGGCGGACGTCTACCGGCCGTTGGCGGTGGTGCCGCCGGACCGTACGCTCGCCGACCTGTTGCTGTCGATGCGCCGGGAGCGGCGGCACATGGTGCTGGTCAGCGACGGCCGCCGCCCACTCGGGGTGGTCACGCTCGACGACGTATTGACCGCGATCGTCGGCAGGCGGGCCGATACCCTTGGTACGCAAGCGGTTGCGCAGGCGTGAAGTGGCCCTCGGTCGCCTTGATTCCGCTGCCGGCCTTCCCTAATGTTGGGCACCGGCCGCTGTGGGTCGTCTGTCTCGCCCCTCTTCCCTCGCGCGAGGCGCCAAGCGGCCGGGTTGCAAAAGGAGTCGGTGCCGGTGGCAACCATGCCCCCTCATCGTCACGCGCCGGGACGGTCTGCTCGTCCGGGTGGCCTGCGTAGGGCCGCCCACCGTCTGCTCACCCTGATCGCCGCGGCGGCGGTCGGCGCCGGCATGCTGGCCGCGCCCGCTCACGCCGAGCCCTCGGTCGACGAGATCGAGGCCGCGATCGACCAGAAGTGGGAGCAGCTCGAGCCCACCATCGAGCAGTACAACAAGGTGCGGGCGCAGCTGAAGGTCAACCGCAAGAAGTCGGAGGACCTGCAGAAGAAGATCCAGCCGTTGGCGCTGGAGAGCGAGCTGGCGATGGACCGGGTCGGCGACCTCGCCTCCCGTTACTACATCTCCGGCCCGTCCCACGACATCGGCGCGCTGCTGGTCAGCGCCAAGCCCGACACGCTGACCGAGCAGCTGACGCTGCTGGACCGGCTGGCCGCCCAGGAGCGCAAGCAGCTCGAGGGCGTTACCAAGGTCCGCCAGAAGTACGACGCGGAGAAGCAGAAGCTCGACACGCTGATCGTCTCGCAGACGAAGCAGCAGAACGACCTGGCGGCGAAGAAGAAGCAGATCGACGCCGACATCAAGAAGCTCGAAGCGTCGATGCCGGTGACGACCGTCAAGACGGAGAAGTGCCCGACCATCAACGGCGTGGTCAGCGAGGCGGCCCGCACCGCGATCCGCACCGCCTGCGCGCAGGTCGGCGACCCGTACGTCTGGGGCGCCACCGGCCCGAACTCGTTCGACTGCTCCGGTCTCACCCAGTACGCCTACAAGGCGGCGGGGATCCACCTGACGCACTTCACGGGTGCGCAGTGGAACGAGGGCAAGGCCATCCCGCGCTCCGAGGCGCGCCCGGGTGACCTGGTCTTCTTCAAGGCCGACCTGAGTCACGTCGGCCTCTACCTCGGCAACGACAAGATGGTGCACGCGCCCCGGGCCGGCAAGCCGGTAAACGTCTCCAGCATCAACACGATGCCGGTGGCAGGATTCCGCAGGCCCGGCTGATCCGCATCGCGCAACGAGAGGGCCCCCGGTCGGATCGACCGGGGGCCCTCGTCGTGCGGTGGGATCAGCGGGGCGCGCCCAGCGGGGACGGCACCAGGTTCACGTCGTCCAGGTTGACGTACATGATCCGGTGACCGAACTGGACCTGCACGTACCTGTTGTCGCCCCGGACGACCGTCTGGTCGTGGGGGGCGGAGCCGTCGAACGTGGTGGCCCGGTAGTACTCGCCAGCGAGCAGGTTGCCGACGGCGTACCGCTGGCCGGCCGAGAGCGTGTACTGCAGCGGCGAGATCGCCTGGTACGGCACGCCCTCCGGGTACGCGGCCTGCTCCGGGTAGGCCCGGCCGTACACCGGGATGGTGGCCTTACCGGCCTTCGGGGTCACCACGAACCCGACGGTCCACTTCGCCGTCGGCTTGGCGGCGGGGTTGTGGAACCACCCCTTCTGGCCGAGGTACCAGATGGCGGTCCAGTCGCCCTGCACCTCGGCAAGCGCGTACGTCTGGCCGGCGGAGACGCGGGCGCCGTGGTCGGAGACGTACGTGGTGTTCGGCGTGCCGTCGGGCCGCAGCGCGATGTCGTTGACAAGCGGCGCGTCGTGGCTCGGCGCGTTGTGCAGGAACAGCGCGGACGAGCCGCGCAGCGGGCAGGGGGCCGTCGCCGGGGGCGGGTTCGGCACGCCCGGAGGCTGCCGGTTGCAGCCGGTGAACGGCGGCTGGTTGGTGGCGAAGTCCGGGTCGATGGTGACCAGACCGGTCCGGTGCGTGCCGGTCGACTTGAACGGCGCCTTGAGCAGGTCGAAGTAGTGCGACCAGTTCCAGTACGGTCCCGGGTCCCAGTGCATGCCGCGCACGTTCGCGGCGACGGTGCCGGGGACGTTGTCGTGCCCGATGATGTGGTTGCGGTCCAGCGGGATGTTGTACTGCCGCGCCAGGTGGCGGACCAGCTTGGCGGAGGTGCGGTACATCGCCTCGGTGTACCAGGTGCCGTGCCCGGCGAAGCCCTCGTGTTCGAGGCCGATGGACTTGGCGTTCACGTACCAGTTGCCGGCGTGCCAGCCGACGTTCTTGGTCTTGATGTGCTGGGCGATGTGCCCGTCCACCGAGCGCAGGGTGTAGTGCCAACCCACCCGCTTCGGGTCCTTGACCAGGTTGACGCTGGGACCGAAGTAGCCCTCGGTGTCGTGGATGACGATGTACTCGATCTTCTGCTGGGTGGGACGGTTCCCCAGGTCGTGGTTGCCGTAGTCGCCCAGGGTGGGGCCGTAGTTCTCGTACGGCGCCGGGATCCACTCGCAGGAGATGTCGTCCGGGCACTCCAGCCCGTCCGGCCGGGCGAGCTTGCGCAGGTTCAGCCGGTCCAGCCAGGAGCGGTTCGGCTGGACCGCCCGGCCGGCAAGCGTGACCCGCTGCCCGTCGTCGGTCACCCGGCTGTCGCCCGTGGCGATGGTGGCGTACACCTCGTTGGCGAAGGCCGCCGCGGCGTCGGCGCTGTCCGCGCCGGAGTACCGGGCCACCGCGCCGTACCAGGCCGCCGGGTCGGTGCCGGCGCCGACCGGGGCGCCGATCTCCTTCTGGTACGCGGCCAGCAGCGCCGCGCCGCCCCGGATGTTCGCCGTGACGTCCGTCCGCAGCGACTCCTCGCTGGCGCCGGTCAGCCCGGCGGCGGCGTCGACGGTCCGCAGCGCGGCCTCGGCGGGAGGCGTGGCGGCTGGCGGCTCGCCGGCCTCGGCCAGGGACGGGCGGGACTCGTCGCCGCGCGGGTCCTCGGTGCCCTCGTCGTGGTGCGTGCCGCCGGCGAGGGCGGCGACGTGCTCGGCGTCGGTGAGGTGCATCGGTCCGTAGCCGCCGCTGGTGCTCGGCGTGCCGGCGTTGGTGTCCCAGCGGGACTGCAGGTAGGAGACCCCGAGCAGGACGCTCTCCGGTACGCCGTACTCGGCGGCCGCGGCGGCGTACTGCTGCTGCCGGTCGTTCACCGGCGCTGCCGCGGCGGCGGACCCGGCGGCGGTGAGCGGCGTCGTCGCCATGGCGGCGGCCACGGCGGCGGCCAGCAGGACGCGTCTGCTCCTCGATGTCGCTGACAGGTGCATCAGACCCCCAGTTCGGACGGGCAAAGGTGGGGTCACCTTCGCCCCGCCCGCCGCCTCTGGTCAATACCTTTCCGCCAGACACTTCAGAAGGAAGGAAATCTTCGTCGCCCGGGTTGCGGATCCGCCCGACCCGGGTGGGTACGGAGTGTCACCGCCCGTAGGGTTGCGGATCGATAACGGTCGTCTCTACTCTGGTCCTTCGTCGGCCGGTGACATTCCGTCCAACCAGGGCGGTGACGGTCCGACACCGCCGAGTCGCTCCCGAGCGAGCCGGGGACCCAGGTTCCCCGGGGTGAATCCGCAGTCCTGCGGTAGGGCGCCCCTTCCCGCCCGAACCCGTCAGCTAACCCGGTAGGCGGTACGGAAGAAGGAGTACGAAGCCCGGTGGCACACCATGCCCCGCGGCCACCGTCGGCCCGGTCGGCCCTCGCCGACCCGGTGACGGCTGCGCCGCGCCCACGCTGGTACCGCTGCACCACCGCCCTCGCCGCCCTGGCCGCGTTCGCCGTCGTCCTGACCGGCGGCGCCACGGCGGCCCACGCCGAACCGACTGTCGCCGAGATCGAGCGGCAGATCGACGAGGACTGGAACAAGCTCGAACCGATCATCGAACGGCACAACGCCACCCGACAGGACCTGGCCGCCAGGCGGAAGCAGGCCGACGCGCTCGCCGCGCAGATCGGGCCGCTGGAGAAGCAGGTCGACCAGGCGATGGAGAAGGTCGGCGCGTTGGCGGCCCGCGCCTACAAGGGCGAGAACGTCTCCGCCGTCAACGCCCTACTGGGCAGCCGCTCACCGAGCGAGATGATCGGGCAGCTCGAACTGCTCGACCAGTTCGCCCAGCACCAGCAGCAGGACGTGCGGCAGGTGGCCGAGCTGCGCGACCGGCTGGCCGCCAAGAAGGCGCCGCTGGACGAGATGGTCGTCCAGCTCGGCCGCACCGAGGCCCAGCTCGCGGCGAAGAAGAAGCAGATCAACGCCGAGATCGACCGGTTGCAGAAGCTGCGGCTGCGGGTCTACGGCAACGGCGGCGGCGGGCCGCTGCGTCCCGCCCCCTGCCCGGCCGGCTATCCCGGCGGCCCGGCCGGCACCGCCGTGAAGTTCGCCTGCGCGCAGATCGGCAAGCCCTACGTCTGGGGTGCCGAGGGGCCGAACTCGTACGACTGCTCCGGCCTGATGCTCGCCGCCTGGGCGAAGGCGGGGGTGTCGCTGCCGCACAACGCCGCACAGCAGCGCCGGGCCACCGCGTCCGTCAGCCGGGGCGAGCTGCGCCCGGGCGACCTCGTCTTTTACTACAGCGACCTGCACCACGTCGGCATGTACGTCGGCGGGGGCTGGGTGGTGCACGCCTCCCGCGCCGGGGTGCCGATCAAGATGAAGAAGGTCGACGACGGCCCGATCCACAGCTACGGCCGCCCCGGCTGAGTCGCGCGGAGGGCCCCTGCCCGGCGGGGCCCTCCGCGTGCCCACGGGGTCGGGTCAGCGCGTCGGCCAGGTGCGCCAGTGCTGCCAGGAGCGGCTTGGCGTCGGGCCGCGCTGCCCCTGGTAGCGCGAGCCGTAGACGGCCGAGCCGTACGGGTGCTTCGCCGGCGACGAGAGCCGGAAGATGCAGAGCTGGCCGATCTTCATGCCCGGCCAGAGGGTGATCGGCAGGTTGGCGACGTTGGACAGTTCGAGGGTCACGTGACCGGAGAAGCCGGGGTCGATGAAGCCCGCCGTGGAGTGGGTGAGCAGGCCCAGCCGGCCCAGTGAGCTCTTCCCCTCCAGTCGTCCGGCGAGCTGGTCGCCGAGCGTGATCACCTCCAGCGTCGAGGCGAGCACGAACTCGCCCGGATGCAGCACGTACGGCTCGCCCTCCGGCACCTCGACCATCGACGTGAGGTCGTCCTGCTGCTGCGCGGGGTCGATGTGGGTGTAGAGGTGGTTGTTGAAGACCCGGAAGAGCTTGTCCAGGCGTACGTCGATGCTGGACGGTTGCACCAGCGCGGGCTCGAACGGCTCCAGCGCGAGCGTTCCCGCCTCGATCTCGGAGGCCAGGTCGCGATCGGAGAGCAGCATCCGCACACCTTAGCGACCGACACGCGTGACCTGCGTGTCGGAGTGCATCTTCGTACAATTGTTCGATAGAATGCCGGCATGGCTTCCTGGTCCGAATTCGCCGCCGACGAGCCCCGCCTCGCCGACGGGATCCGCCTCCTCATGCAGCAGTACGGGCCGGGCTTCGGCTACCTGGCCACCGTCCGCGCCGACGGCGGTCCCCGGGTGCACCCGGTCTCCCCGGTGATCACCGACGAGGGGCTCTTCTGCTTCGTCGTCGACTCGCCCAAGCGGCGCGACCTGGAGCGCGACGGCCGCTACGCGCTGCATTCGTTCCCGCCGGAGGAGAGCGACGACGAAGCCTACGTCGCCGGCCACGCCCGGCCGGTGACCGACCCGGCCCGGGTCGCCCGGCTGGCCCGCAGCCATCGGGCCGCGCCGCAGGTCGACTGGCGGGTCTTCGAGTTCACCGTCGACGTGGCGATGCTGGCCCGCCGCGAGTCCGGCGTCGCGGGCGGCGCCAGCGAGTGGCACGGCCGGCCCGCCGTCCAGGTGTGGCTCGACCCCCGCGCGGCCGCCGCCGGCACCGCGCTGGTGCCCGAAACCCGGTCGGGGCGCGTCGGCGACCACGCCGCCCGCCCCGCCGCCTGAGACGCGGTGCGGCGCCCCGGGCCGTCCCCCTCCGGGGCGCCGCACCGTGACCACCGTCCGACCCCCGCGTGTCGGCCCACACAGACGCCGGTGCCGGCCCCGTCGAGCGAGGCCGGCACCGGTGCAGTCGTACGGCGGAACTACGCCGCGCGGTACGCGTTCCAGGCGGTCAGCATGCGGCTGGCCTGTCCGGCGGTGAACTGGTACATGCAGGAGTCGTAGCTGTAGTCCATGAAGTTGGTGATCGGGTCGACGCCGGGGGCGGTGCAGGTGTTCCGCCCGGTCGGGCAGCCGGAGGCCGGCGACGCCTCGGCAGCGGTGTCGCTGACGCTGTCGCCCGAGCCGGAGCAGCCGCCCTGGAAGGTGTGGTAGAGGTTCAGCCAGTGGCCGACCTCGTGGGTGCCCGTGTCGCCCTGGTTGTAGTTCGTGGCGGTGCCGCCCGGCAGCGACTCGCTCAGCACGACGACGCCGTCCATGCTGCTGAGGTTGCGGGTCGGGAAGGTCGCCCAGCCGAGCAGGCCGTTGCTCAGCTCGCCCAGGTAGATGTTGAGGGTGTTCTTGCCGCCCGTACGCAGCGAGGTCTTCATCGACCGCTCCGCCGAGGAGCCCGACACGATCGGGTACCAGGACGGGTTCGTCACCCGGTTGATCTTCTGAAGCTGGAAGCTGAACGCGGTGGACGCGCCGCCGGTCGCCCCGCTGAACGACTGGTTCAGCACGTTGATCTGCGAGTTGACCATCGAGTCGGGGATGTTGCCCCCGGCCCGGGTGCTGTTCTCCTGGATCACATGCACCACCACCGGGATGGTGACGGTGGCGGCCATCGTGGAGGCGCCGGCGCCGGTACGGAACCGGGCCCGCTCGCGCAGCGCGGCGGCCATGTCGGCCTCGCGCTCCCGGGTCTCCGCGAGGGTCAGCTCGTTCGGCTCGTGCTTGGCGCCGCTGCCCGGCTTGACGCGGGCGTCCGAGTGGACGTCGGCCGGCTCGACGCAGACCTCGGTCGGGGCGGCGGAGAAGGCCGAAGCGGCCGGTACGACACCCACGGCGGCGGTGCTGAGCAGCAGCGCGAGGGTCGTCGACGCGACGCCGGCCGTACGCCGGGTCAGCAGGTTGGGACGGAGTCCCATGGGCCCACCTCTTTCTGGCGGCGCGACAGGGGGTATGTCACGCCGTGACTGGAACGTTGGGCAGACGTTACAACCCATCGAAGGATTTGAGAATGGCCATATGTTGCCGCGGTGGAAATTTTCCTGGCAGCGGCCGGGAAGCGGTGGCGCGGGCGGGTGGTGATGGGGCTGAGGATGGCCCGACTGGGGTGGCGGCGTGGCGGGCGGTGGCGCGGAGCAATCTTGGTAGGTTCAGGCCCCTCCGGGGGCCGTTAGCTGCCAAGATCGCGGCGCCGGGTGGTGTCGGAGGGGTACCTGGGTGCAGCGTCGTGACGACTCAGGTACAGTGGTGCCGCCTGCGGGTGTAGTTCAATGGCAGAACATCAGCTTCCCAAGCTGACAGTGCGGGTTCGATTCCCGTCACCCGCTCCACGCGAACGGCCCTGGTCAGGACGCAGATCCCGACCGGGGCCTTCGGCGTTC
This sequence comes from Micromonospora sp. NPDC049060, assembly GCF_040649055.1. NCBI lineage: Bacteria > Bacillati > Actinomycetota > Actinomycetes > Micromonosporales > Micromonosporaceae > Micromonospora > Micromonospora sp. NPDC049060. The sequence continues at coordinate 28,238 of NZ_JBEZEV010000006.1, read as the reverse complement.
CCCGAGTGCACGACCTCACCGCCGAGGACGCGGCGACCCACCTGCTGAAGCTGGTGCGACGCAGCCCGTGATCATGCCACGGGCCGCTATCGGCGCCGGGCCACTCCTGCGGCCATGCCGTCGTCCGGGTCATCGGGCTGCTTCCGGCCCGCCTTTCCGCCACGGCGAAGCGATCACGAGTGGGCCCCGACGTCCCAGCGCCCACACGGTGAGCGCGAAGCAGCAGAGCACCGCTCCCGCGATCGTGACCGCTGTCCAGCCGCCCGCGGACCAGAGCGTGGTCGCGGCGGCGGAGCCGATAGCAGCACCGATGAAGTTGCCGGTGGCCAGCGCCGTGTTGAGCCGGCTGCGGGCCTCGTGGGACAGGGCGAACAGCCGCGCCCGGTTTGCGGACGTCTGTCGTATATCAGTCGGCGGAGGGTATTCGCGCGTGCTGCCGCGCCCGTATTGGCCAGAGACCGGCGATCGGGACCAGGCTGTGGCGACCGCGTGCCCTCAGCCTCGGGCATTGCCGGTGCGCCGGCGACCTCCGGTCGGCATCGGACAGCCCACGACTGCCCGGCGAGGAGATCCGCTAGCTCTCACCGCCAGCGTCCTCGATACTCACGGCGTGATCGACAAAGACCCTCAGGCCCCATGGCTGCCTCGCGTTCCCCACCCGGCTGACAGCCCGACGCTGCCGATCTACATGGTCATCTTCTTCTTCCTGGGCCTGGCCGGATTTGCCGTACATGGGCTGTCCGACGGCAGGGAAGGTCTCATCATTGCGAGCATCGTCTCGGGGGTGTTCTTCACGTGCTTCCTGATCCTGTTCGCGATCTACTGGACCGGATACCTGCTGAAGGGACACGCCAACTGGCAAGCCGAGCGCCAGGCTGATTCCGATGGGCCATCCGCGGATCGGTAGCCAGAGGGCTCAGCGGGCTTGCCGCCGGCCGGAAAGGGGGAGGCCCGCCGGGTACGACGGTGCTGCCACAGCACTCCGCCGAGGAACGGGCTCCCAGCCACAGCTTCGGTCAGATGCTCCCTTCCGGCGCGAACGCGCGGATGCTCCTCGGCCCTCCTCGGGTCTGACATGATCACGCCGTGCCCGACTCCGAGCCGCCGAGGTCAGTTCGCCCGCTTGAGCCGTCTCCGCCAGCGGCGCGCACCGAACTGTCCACACTGCTCGTGCTGCTGCTCACCTCGGTCGTGCTACTGGCGCTCTGTTACGGCTGTGCTGCCTTCTGGCTGTACAACTGACCGAAATCCGGCAGCAGCAGGGCGTCTGGTTGCCGCCTTGCGGCCATTGCGGCATCAGTTCCGCTCCCACGTGCGTGGCGGGCCGAGGCGGCAGTGGCCACTACCGGCGCGTGGGCCAGGCTGCCCAGGCCGCAGCGACGGCACAGAGCATCAGACAGACGAACAGGCAACTCAGCGCGCCGCAGAGCACCGCGCCGAGGGCTCCCGGACCCTCCACGGGCACGATCGTATGCGCTGAGACAGCCGAGCCCCGCACCAGCGGACGGCCACGACGCCGGACTCAACAAGACGACGACACCACCTCGTTCACCATCACGGCCAGGTGAACCCGGTCGCCGCGCAGAGGGCCTCGAACCACCGCGGTTCCGGGCCCTTCGGCGTCCCCGGTGGGCGTTTGCCGACCAGGACGGGAGCCCCGACCATCGATTTCGACGCCCCTCGGGCACGGGCCCACTGTCGTACCGTGTGCCGGTGAACAGCCAGGATCGCAGTACGTACCTGGCCGCCGCCGCGGCCAACCTGACCTTCAACTCGCCGCTCGGCGAGGATCGGGTGGCGGACCTGGTCCGGCGGTTGACCCCCACCGGGCCGGGCTGGCGGGCCCTGGACCTGGGCTGCGGCAACGGTGAGCTGCTCCTGCGGCTGTGCGAGGCTCACGGCATCGCTGGCGACGGCGTGGAACGCCACGCCGTCGACTGTGAACGGGCCCGGCGACGCGCGACGGAACGGGGAGCCGCCGAGCGGGTCACGTTCCACGGCGCGGATGCGGCCACCTGGGACCGGCCCGCCCACCTCGTCGTCAACGTCGGGGCCGGCCAGATCTGGGGCGACGCCGCGCGAGCCCTCGCCGCGCTGCACCGGCTCACCCTGCCCGGGGGCAGGCTGCTGTTCGCTGACGGCTTCTACCAGGCCAGCCCCGGCGCGCAGGTCCGCGAGACCTTCGGCGACATGCCCGACCTGGCTGGCCTGGCCCAGCTCGCCGTGGACGCCGGGTTCCGACCGCTGCATGTCGCCGTGTCCACCCTCGCCGAGTGGGACGACTTCGAGTCCGACTGGCGTGCGGGCATCGAGCGCCTCGGCACGCCGGAGGCGCGCGCGTTCGCCGACGAGCGGCGGGTCGAATACCTCACCGGCTACCGCGACGTCGTCGGCTTCGGCTGGCTGATCCTGACCCCGGCCGGACCGCCTGACCGCCGGACCGCCTGACCGCTGCGCAGTGTGGATGTTCCCCGGGCGTGAGGCGGCGTCCGGGCTGAAGCCGGCCAGCCCGACGACGGGGCCCGGCAGGTAGAGCCGCCGGTGGACCAGTCCGGACGGTTCCGGCGAAGCCCAGGTCCGCAGGGACCGCCAGCTCAGGGTCTCCGCTCGTCGCCGGGCGCCGGGTGCGTGGCGAGGCGGTGCAGCCAGGCGAGGTCGGCGCGGTCCACGTCGCGCGGTTCGTAGCCGCTGTGGAACAGCAGCTGCTGGGTGACCGAGATGCAGTCGACCCGGCGACCGGCGATGGTGCCGGTGGTGAAGCAGCCCTTCGGCCAGCGGAAGGTGCCGCCGTCGAGGCCGGCCTGGTGGCCGTCGCCGGCCTCGTCGAACGTCAGCGGATGCAGGTCGACCCGCCCCCGCCCGTCGGCGACGACCTCGACGCGGACCGGCCGCCAGTCGGTCTCGACGACGTAGCCGAGCCGGCCGAGAGCCCTCAACGCCGCGGCCTCCTGCTCGGCGGCGATGGCCAGGTCCAGGTCGCGGTGCGCACGGGTCTGATGTCCGACGAGCGCGTCGACGCCCCAGCCGCCGCTGATCCAGGCCCGGCAGCCGGCGGCGGTGAGAGCGGCCAGGACGGCGTGGACCTCGTCGGCGTCCATGTCGGCGGTCACGACCACCGTTCTAGCCCCTGCGGGCAGGGCTCGGCCACCGAAATCCACCGCCCGGCCGGACGCGGCGAGATCGCTACCGAGGGCCCAGCGGCGCGAAGCGGCGGCACAACCCGGTGGACGTACCAGGCGTCCACGCCGAGCATCGACGGCGACCAGGCGCGCTGCCGCGGCACGACGGGCGGTTCGAGGCCCCGTAGGCCCGGGGCCGTCGCGGGCGGACCGGGATTGGTCGTACGGGCCGCCTACGCTCCCGCCGTGATTACAGACCTGAACCGGTTGCTGAGTTCGCTACCGCCCGCGACGCTGCCGCCCGGCCGCACCGTCGAGCCGGAGGACGGTGGACCGCCGCCGTACTGGCTGAGCGACGCTTCGGCCGATCCGGGACTGTGGGCGCGGATGCGGTCGCGGCATCCGGAGTCCGGGCTGTGGCCGCTGCTGCTGAGCGGGTTGTCGAGCGACGAGAGCCGCCCGTGGGCCGACGGCGAGGTCCGTCCGGCCGACATGTCGTCGCCAGAACAGCACGACGTGACGGAGCTGCTGGCCCGATGGTGGGCCAGCTGCACGACGGTCGACGAAGACGAGACGTCGGCCGCCAGGGCCCCGTTCGGCCGCAACTGGCCCGGTCTCGCCAGGCCCGGCGACCTGGCGGAGGTGCCCGATGTCCTCGCCGACGAGTGCGTGGAGTTCCTCGTGGACGGGCGGACGCGTCTCGGGCTCGTGCCGGCAGCCCGCAGCGCGGACACGCTCGCCGTGGTGGGTTGGTCCGGCCCGACGAACCACACCGGCGACGCCGGGGAGATCTCGGCGGTGCTGCGCAGCTGGGAGGACCGGTTCGGCGTACGGGTGGTCGGCGTCGGGTTCGCCACCCTGAACCTCAGCGTCGCCGCGCCACCGACGTCGACCGGGCACGCCCTGGCGGTCGCGGCCGAGCACTTCGCCTTCTGCCCGGACAACGTCTGGCAGGGCGCCGGATCCCTGACCGCCTACGCCGAGCAGCTCCTCGGCATGCACGCCTGGTCGTTCTGGTGGGACTGACGACGGCGCGGAGCCGGTAGGACCGGCACCGAAGAGTCGGACACGGCCGCCGCCCACGCCACCACGTCCGACGCCGGACACGGCCGCAGCCCGACGCCGCCACGTCCGATGCCGGACACGGCCGCCCACGCCATCACGTCCGCCGTCGGATAAGGCCGCCGCCCGACGCCGCCACGTCCGACGTCGCCCCGCCGCCCGATGACCCGGCGGTCAGCCGACGGCGGCCGTCGGCTGCGGGCTGCGCCGGGGTACGGCGGCCAGCGCCAGCCCCAGCAGCGCGCTCGCCGCGCCCACCACGAACAGCAGGGAGCCCGCCGGCTGACCCAGCCACTCCCACAGCGGGTGCCACGTCGGGTGCGGCTCGGCGCGGTGATGCCGCAGCAGGCTCGGGACGGTCAGCAGTACGGGCGTCCACCAGAGGAACAGGGTGATCGCGAGCAGGACGCTTACCGCTCCCCGGGCCGGATGTCCCGCCTCGGTGCGCCGGCTGGCCCAGCCGAAGACCAGCCAGCCGAGGGCCGCTCCCAGCAGGCCACCGGCGACGCCGGCCGGCAGCACGGCAGGCGGGGCCGTCCGGCTCAGCGCCAGCGACAGGTTGCTGCCGTCGGGCGAGGGCGGGGCGGCCACCTGGAGCTGGAGGACCGTGTCGCCGCGCCGGGCGAGCACGGTGGTGTCGGTGATCGTGAGGACCTGGACGCACGTCTTGTCGACACAGCCCGGGTTGCTGCGGACCTCCGGCTCGTACACCTGCCAGCCGGTCTCGCGCAGGCGCCGCTGCGCCAGGGCGAGCGTCTCGTCGGCGGGCATCGGGGGTGTGCCGGCCGCGCCGGCCACGACGGCGCTCTGCTGGTATTCGCCGCCGTCCCCGAGCAGCAGGTTGTCCAGCGCGCGGACGGTGAGCGGCTGGCTGTAGAAGGTGAAGAACGCCGGCGCCAGGTCGACGTCGCCGAGGTCGTGACCGGGCAGCACGGCGGCGAAGACGGCGGCGGTCTCGGCCCGGCCGGGTTGCGGCGCGGAGGTCTCCCAGGCGGCCCGGGTGGCGAGGGCGGCGGTGAACAGGCCGCAGATGACGGCGGTGAGGGTGGCCCAGACGCCGACCGTGCGGCTGGCCGGTCGTCCCAGCCGGCAGCGCAGGCCGTGCCGGATCAGGTTGGCGGCCTCGCGCGGCGTTGGCCGGGTGCGGTCCGGCGGTGCCGCGTCCAGCAGGACCCCGACCATCTCGTCGGCCCGGGCCCGCCGGTAGGCGCGGGGGTGGCAGAAGAGCAGCCGCCGGTAGCGGCGGGCGAGCGGGTCGCCGGTCGTCGGCATGACTGTCCTTCCGATCGGTACGCACCGGCGGGTCGGTGCGGGTGCGGCAGACGGGGTGCGGGTGCGGCGGTCAGGCCGTGCCGGGGCGGAGCGCGCGCAGCCGGCTCTCGGCGGCGGTGGCGAGCTGCCGCAGCCGGGCGGTCTCGACGTCCAGGGCGCGGATCCCGTCGGGGGTGAGGCGGTAGTAGCGGCGGAGCCGGCCGTCGACGGTCTCCTCGCGGTCGGGCGCGACGAGCCCCTGGGCGTGCAGCCGGTCGAGCGCGGCGTAGAGGGTGCCCGGCAGCAGGGTGACGCGCTGCGCGGACAGGGCGGTGACCTCGCGGATGAGGCCGTAGCCGTGCCGGGGGCCACCGGCGAGCGCGGTGAGGATCAGGAAGGTCGGCTCTCGCATCGCGGTCACGGGCGACACCATATTCAGATCATCGATATATGGTCAAGGCCCGCCCCGGCCGCGACGGCCTGGCCCGCCCTCCGCCACGAGGCCTAGGCTGGCGATCATGCGGATTGGCATCGTGATCCTTCCCGACCAGCGTTGGTCCGACTCGCGTCGCCGCTGGTCGCAGGCGGACGAGTGGGGCTTCGACCACGCCTGGACGTACGACCACCTGGGCTGGCGGGACCTGGTCGACGGCCCGTGGTTCGACTCCGTGACCACGCTGACCGCCGCCGCGACGGTGACCTCCCGGATCCGGCTCGGCACGCTGGTCGCCTCGCCGAACTTCCGTCACCCGGCGGCGTTCGCCCGGCAGGTCACCGCACTCGACGACGTCTCCGGCGGGCGGCTGCTGCTCGGCCTCGGCGCCGGCGGCATCGGCTTCGACTCGGCCGTGCTGGGCGGGGAGACGCTGCCGCCGCGCCAGCGGGTGGACCGGCTCGCCGAGTTCACCGAGCTGCTCGACCTCATCCTCCGCGAGGACGGCACGACCTGGCGCGGGGAGTGGTTCACCGCCGTGGACGCGCGGAACAACCCGGGCTGCGTACAGACGCCCCGGGTGCCGTTCGTGATGGCCGCCAACGGGCCCCGGTCGATGCGGCTGGTGGCGCGGTTCGGTCAGGGCTGGGTCACCACCGGCCCCGACGTGGACGACCTGGAGGGCTGGTGGGGCGGGGTGGCCGAGGCCGCCGCCCGGATGGACGCGACGCTCGCCGCCGCCGGCCGCGACCCGGGCACCCTGGACCGCTACCTCTCGCTCGACTCCGCGCCGGTCTTCTCGCTGCGCAGCGCCGAGTTCTTCGCCGACCAGGTCGGCCGGGCCGCCGCCCTCGGCTTCACCGACGTGGTCACCCACTGGCCCCGGGCCAGCAGCTGGTACGCCGGCGACGAGGCCGTCCTGGCGGACGTCGCCACCCGCCTGCTGCCCGAGCTACGTCGCGCCTGACCGGGCGCCTCCGCCGAGGGCGTCAGCCCGGCCGGCCGGTGGGCGCGTCGGGGCGGCGCCCTCAGGTGCCGAGGTCTCCGGTGGTGATGCCGCCGTCGCCGCCGGAGACCAACCGGAACCGGATGCAGACGACCTCGCTGTCGTCGGTGACGGGGGTGCCCACGCGCGCCCAGTAGGCGGCGTGCCCGGCGCGCCACTCCTCGATGGAACGGTCCCCCTCCCCTTCAGAGCGGGCGAAGTCCCACGGCACGTCCGCGAAGCGGACCACCTCGACGCCGGTGACCTCCACGACGCCGACCAGCGCGTCCCCGTCGTCGACGAGGGCCAGCCGCTCGCCGGCGTGCTCAGGTTCCTCGCCCTCCTCGGCGTACTCGGTGGTCAGGCCGGCGGTCGCCGTCTTCACCCCGGCGAGCACCAGGGCGTTGAGCCGCGTACGCAGCTCACCGGGGGTGCCGAGGGCGAGGGTGCGCAGTCCACCGATCCGAGGCCACATCCTGCCGACCGTACCGTCGCCGTCGATCACCCGTCGTGGCATTTCCGCCCCCACCGTCGGTGCGGCGGGCGCTACGGTGGGTGGGGCGACGATCGGGAGGCGGCATGGCGGACAGGCGCGCGGTGCTCATCCCCGGCCGGGGCTACGACACCCGGTTCCCGCTCTTCGTCTACGCCGGCGAGGCGCTGCGCCGCGTCGGCTACGCCCTGCACGCCCTCTCGTGGGAGGTGCCGGAGCAGTTCGCCCCCGACCGGGACGGGCCGGGGCCGGCCATCGAATGGGTGATCGGGCAGGTCGCCCCGACCCTCGCCGAGCCGACGCACCTGCTGGTCGGCAAGTCGCTCGGCTCGATGGCCACGCCGCTCGCGGCCGACCGCGGGCTGCCGGCCGTCTGGCTCACCCCGCTGCTGCACGTGCCCGCCGTGGTCGACGGCCTGCGCCGCGCCACCGCGCCGTTCCTGCTGGTGGGCGGCACGGCGGACCCGTCCTGGGACGGTTCGCTCGCCCGCCGGCTCACCCCGCACGTGGTGGAGATCGAGCAGGCCGACCACGCGCTGATGGTGCCGGGCCCGTTGGCCCGCTCGGCGGAGGCGCTCGGCCGGGTCTGCACGGCCGTCGAGGACTTCGTTCAGATCAGGTGACCGGCATAGCCGGCGGCGACGAGCACCCGCTCGTCGCCGCTCGCCGCGTGCGCGTCCAGCACCGCGTCGGCCAGCTTCACCACGTGCGCGTCGCCGTGCCGGGCGGCCCGGGCGAAGACCTCCGCCGGGGTACCGGCAGCCACCGCCGACGGCGTGGCCGGGCGCTCCGGGGCGTACACCGAGGTCACGGCCGCCGTCGCGGACCAGGCCGCGGCGACGCTCGCCGCCCACAGCGCCGGATCGAGAGCAGGCAGCGTACGCAGCACCGCGGTCGGGGCGGTCACCGCGTGCACCAGCATCACGGGCTCGGCGTGCCCGAAGCGCAGGTAGTCGAGGCTGGCGCCGTGCACCAGCGCGACCAGGTCCCGCTCGGCCCCGGCCGGTGTCCCCGCCGGCCGCAGCGCCGCCACCGCAGCCGGCCACCGCGGTACGGCCGGCAGCCGGCCCAGTCGTTCCCGGATGCCCCCGGTCCGGTCGGCGATGCGGGGCAACCCGGCCAGCGCGGCGGCGACGTGCGGCTCCACATCGCCGGCGACCGGGGTGCCCGGGGTCGGCCGGTCTCGTCCGGCCGGGCCGCGCGCGGTCGACGGGTGCCATGCGTCCGGCCGGGCGTGGCCGTCGCCGGGGACAGCGCCTTCCCCGGCCGACGCGGCGTGACCCGGGTCGACCGATCCCGCACCGCTGGGGCGGGCGGCGCCGGGGACCGGCTGCCACCGGGCGGCCCAGTAGGCGAGGGCCTGGCCCAGCTCGGCGAGCCGCTCCGGGCTCTCCGCCGCCTCGCCTGCGGACCGCACGGGTGCCCCCAGGGCGCGGACGGCGTGGCCGACCCGGATCACGCCGTGGGTGGCGCCGGCGGCGATGCCCGGCAGCAGCCGGGGCCACCAGGTGCCGAGCACCTCCCGCCAGGGCCGGTCCCGCAGCTCCCGGTCGAAGTGGGCCAGCCAGTCCCCGGCCCGCTTCGGGTCGCCGAGCGCCTCGCGCCAGTCCTCGATCGGCCGCAGGCCGCGCGGCAGCTCGTCCAACCGCCCCAGGTACGCGTCCAGCCAGCGGTGCACCACCCCGTCGTGGCCGTGCCGGACCAGCGCCTCCACGGCCATCGGCCCGTGGTTCGAGAGCCAGCCCTCGTACTCGGGGCCGGTGCGGTGCAGCCGTCGGTACGCCTCGTCCAGGATCTCCTCAACCATGCGGCGATCCTCCGACCTCAACCGAGGTTCAGGTCAAGCCGTGAGGTCCGCCCCGTCCACGAGCCCCCGTACGCGCAGCTCGGTGGCGATCGCCGGAGGGCAGTCCAGTACGACCGTGGCGGTGCCGACCGGTTCCGCGCCCCGCGCGGCGCAGATCTCGTAGAGCGCGCGCACCTGTGCCCCGGTGGCCACCCAGTCGTCCACCACCAGCACCCGGTCACCCCTTCGCAGGCCGTGGTCCCGCACGGCCAGGTCGACCCGTCGGCCCCGGAAGTCCGGGGGGCTCTGCGCCCAGGTGAGCGCCCCGGCGGGCAGCCGGCCGTCGCCCGGCTTGTGGGCCGGCACGAAGCCGACGCCGAGCGCCGTCGCGGCGAGCGGACCGAGCAGGTATCCGGTGACCGCCGGCGAGACGACCACCGTCGGCCGGGCGGCCCGGAACGGCTCCACGAGGGCCGGTCCCAGCCGGGCGAGGACCTCCGGGTCCCGCCACCAGCCGGAGACGTCGCTGACCAGGTGGGTGGCGCCGGGGCCGGGATCGATCCACCTGACCAGCGCGGCGAGGCGTCCGCTCAGCTCGGAGGGCATGGACCCATCCTGCGCCACGCGGTCTGGCCGGTCGCCGGGTGGGTGAGCCCGATGGGGGCCGGGCCGGGCGGTCCGCCCCGCACCCCGGCCGCCCGGCCCACGTCGGATCGGATGATCGGGTACACGTATCACTGCAATTGCGGTCATACCACCATGATCACGTTGACTTCGGATGTGCTTCTCTCGTTACGGTCCGACCCGGTTTGTTCAGATGACGAAAGGACCGGGCCGGTGGCTGGCAGGCACTCCCGTACCCGCATGTTCTCCTCGCCGGCCGGCATCGCGGCCACCGCAGCGGTCGGGGTCGCCCTCGCCGTCGGCGGCACCGTCGGCGCCGTCCAGCTGGCCTCGGACGCGGAGCCCGCCCGGCCGACCGCGGTCGACCTCGCGCCCACCGGCCTGCCGACCAGCGTGGCCCCCGGCACCCCGGCCGCCCCGCCGGCCGCCTCGCCGAGCGCCAGCGCGTCGCCGAGCGCGACGGTCGCCCCCAAGGCCAGCCGGTCCGCCCAGGCCCCCTCCCGGAGCAAGCCACGCACCGCCGCGCCGAAGCCCACCGCGACGAAGAAGAGCAGCACCGCCCGCCCGGTCGTCGACAGCGGCTCGTGCGGCGCGTCGTTCTACGCCGAGGGGCAGCTCACCGCCAACGGCGAGAACTTCGATCCGTCCGCGCTGACCGCCGCCCACAAGACCCTGCCGTTCAACACGAAGGTCCGGGTCACCAACCCGGCGAACGGCAAGTCCGTGACGGTGCGCATCAACGATCGTGGCCCGTTCATCGAGGGGCGTTGCCTGGACCTGTCCCGGGCCGCGTTCGCCCAGATCGCCTCGCTCGACGCCGGCCACGTGGAGGTCCGCTACGAGGTGCTGGGCTGAGCGCCGGCCGGGTGGCGATCGGTCCGGCGACACGGTCCGGGTGGGCAGAACATGCTCGGACGACGGGCCAGGTTCATTCACCCGCTCACGTCCATCAGGCATGCTGTCCCTCGTACGCACGCGACCCTTCCAGTCGGGCCCCGGCCCACTGAGCCCCGGATCCCGCGCCGGCCTCGGCGCGGCCTTCGTCCTGCTCGCGATCGTCTCGGCCGTGGAACTGGCCGACGGCCGTCCGGCGAACTACATCGCGCTCATGGTGGCCGCGCCGTTCCTGACCGCCGCGCTGGCGTCGTGGCGGATCGTGCTCGGCGTGGGCCTGGCTGCCACCGCCCTCGGGGCCGGCTTCGCGCTCTGGGAGGAGACCGTGGCGCTGCCCACCACGGTCGCCGTCGCGGGCATCGCGCTGGGCACCGCCATCGCGGTCGCCACGGCGGCCGTACGGCAGCGGCAGGCCGAACGGATCGCCGAGCTGTCCCGGTTGGCCTCGGTCGCCCAGCAGGCAGTGCTGCGCCCGCTCGGGCCGCAGGTCGGCACGCTCTCGGTGGCCGCCAGGTACATCTCGTCCACCGCCACCGCCGAGATCGGCGGCGACCTGTACGAGGCGGTCGACACGCCGTACGGGGTGCGGATGATCATCGGCGACGTGCGGGGCAAGGGCCTCGACGCGGTGCGGCTCGCCAGCATCGTGTTGGGTTCGTACCGGCACGTGGCGTACGAGCGGGCGGACCTGCGGGCCGTCGTGACCGACCTGGACCGGGCGGTGGCCCGGAGCGTGGGCGACGAGGACTTCGTCACCGCCGCGCTGGTCGAGGAGCGGGGCGGGACGCTCACCATCGTCAACTGCGGTCACCCGCCGCCGCTGCTGCTGCGCCGGGGCGCCGTCATTCCGCTCGAACCGCCGGCCCCCGCCCCGCCGCTGGGCTTCATGCCGGTGGTACGCCCCCGGGTCGAGCGGCTGGAGCCCGGCGACCGGCTGCTGCTCTTCACCGACGGGCTCGGCGAGGCCCGCCGGGACGGGGAGTTCTTCCCGACCGCCGACCGGGCCTGGCGGCTGCTCGGCCACGGCACCGTCGGCGACGGGCTCGCCTCGCTGGAGACCGCCCTGGTCGAGTGGGTGCACGGCCGGCTCGACGACGACATCGCCCTGGTCCTGATGGAGTACACGGGCTCGCGCGGCGCCGCCACGGTGGCCGTCCCCAGCTGGGAAGTCGGCACGGCCGAGAGCTGAGCCGGGGCCGCTCGGCGCCCGCTTCCGCAACCCGAACGACAAGTGTGTAATCGCCGTCACTTCGGTGATCGGCTTGTCGCTGCCTACCCATCGGTAATACAGTCTGGAGTTACTGATCGGTAACACCTGTCCGGAAGCGGGGCCAGCGAGCATGACCCACTACAAGAGCAACCTTCGGGACCTCGAGTTCAACCTCTTCGAGGTCTTCGGGGCGGACCAGGCGTTCAACCAGGCGCCGTACACGGACCTGGACGTCGACACCGCACGCGACATTCTCGCCGAGGTCGACCGCCTCGCCCGCGAGGACCTGGCCGCCAGCTACACGGACAGCGACCGCAACCCGCCGGTCTTCGACCCGGCCACGCACACCGCGCCGCTGCCGGAGTCGTTCAAGAAGTCGTACCGGGCGTACATGAACTCCGAGTTCTGGCGGCTGGAGCTCCCGACCGAGCTGGGCGGCAGCAACGCGCCCCGGGCGCTCGTGTGGTCCCTCGCCGAGCTGATCGTCGGCTCCAACGCCGCCATCTGGATGTACTCCTCCGGCCCGTCCTTCGCGCACGTGCTGCAGGTCGAGGGCACCGAGCAGCAGCAGAAGTGGGCCAAGCTCTTCGTCGACAAGCAGTGGGGCTCCACGATGGTGCTCACCGAGCCGGACGCCGGCTCGGACGTCGGCGCCGGCCGGGCCCGCGCCATCCAGCAGCCCGACGGCTCGTGGCACATCGAGGGCGTGAAGCGCTTCATCACGTCCGCCGAGCACGACCTGAGCGACAACATCATCCACTACGTGCTGGCCCGTCCGGTCGGCGTCGAGGGTGTCGGCGGCCCCGGCACCAAGGGCCTCTCCCTCTTCGTGGTGCCGAAGTACCACTTCGACGAGAACACCGGCGAGCTGGGCGAGCGCAACGGCGTCTTCGCCACCAACGTCGAGCACAAGATGGGCCTCAAGGTCTCCAACACCTGCGAGCTGACCTTCGGCGAGCACGGCGTACCGGCCAAGGGCTGGCTGCTGGGCGAGAAGCACGAGGGCATCCGGCAGATGTTCATGATCATCGAGAGCGCCCGGATGATGGTCGGCACCAAGGCCATCGCCACCCTCTCGACCGGCTACCTGAACGCCCTGGAGTACGCCAAGAGCCGGGTGCAGGGCGCCGACCTGACCCAGATGGCGGACAAGACCGCGCCGCGCGTCACGATCACCCACCACCCGGACGTCCGCCGCTCGCTGCTGCTGCAGAAGGCGTACGCCGAGGGCCTGCGCGCCCTGGTCTGCTACACCGCCACCTGGCAGGACAAGGTCGCCATCGCCGAGGCGGCGGGCGACGAGAAGGCGACCAAGCTCGCCAAGCGGGTCAACGACCTGCTCCTCCCGCTGGTCAAGGGCGTCGGCTCGGAGCGGGCGTACGAGCTGCTCGGGCACGAGTCGCTGCAGACCTTCGGTGGCTCCGGTTTCCTCCAGGACTACCCCCTGGAGCAGTACGTCCGGGACGCGAAGATCGACACCCTCTACGAGGGCACGACGGCGATCCAGAGCCTCGACCTGATCTTCCGGAAGATCGTCCGGGACAACGGCAAGGCCCTGATGGCGGTCGCCGGCGAGATCCAGGAGTTCATCGCCACCGAGGCCGGCAACGGTCAGCTCAAGGAGGAGCGGCTGGCGCTGGGCAAGGCGCTCGCCGAGATCCAGACCATGCTGGGCGTCATGACCGGCTGGCTGGGCGAGGCGCAGGGCGGCGACACCCGGGCGCTCTACAAGGTCGGCCTGAGCAGCCGCCGCTTCCTGCTGGCGATCGGCGACCTGGTCGTCGGTTGGCTGCTCCAGAAGCAGGCCGACGTGGCCCTGAAGGCCCTGGCCGGCGAGGTCTCCGCCGCCAACAAGGCGTTCTACACCGGCAAGGTGGCCGCCGCCCGGTTCTTCGCCCGCGAGGTGCTGCCCCGCATCGGCGCCGACCGGCGGATCGTCGAAAGCACCGACCTGGACGTCATGGACCTCCCGGAGGAAGCCTTCTGAGGTACGCCGTAGCGCCCCACGGCGCGGCGGCGGGGCCGGGAACGACCCGGAGATGATCGACACGACGGCCGGCGGGCAACAGCTCGCCGGCCGTCGTCGTCCACGTCAGGCCGCCGCCCCGCGCTGTCCACCCACCCCGCGCCGCGCCGTGCCGTGCCGCGCCGTGCCGCGCCGTGCCGTGCCGTGCCGCGCCGTGCCGGGCCGCGCCGTGCCGGGCCGTGCCGCGCCGCGCCGCACATGTTGACCATGAAGTTATTGCCTACGGAAAGCGCATTCCAAGGCAATAGCCTCATGATCAACACCGAAAAGGGTGCGGAAGCGCGGGCAGGGGCGTGGGCGGGGCTGGGCCCAGGCCGGGTCTGGGCGGGGCTGGGTGGAGTGGGTCTGGGGTCAAAGCCGATCACGCAGCGTCATCAATTGGCCGCCTCTCCGACTTGCCCCTCGCCGCCCTTTGCTCTGCATCCACGGAGGCACCAGCAACTCTGGGTGCCTGTTGCATCCATGGATGCAGAGCAAAGCGTCTGGAGAGGGGTGCCGGTGGGGGCGGCAGGTCGCGTCCAGTGGTTAGCAATTAGGCATGATGCCCGTTTTGCGGGCGGTGCTGCCTGGTGGGCGCAGTTACGGGGAGTAGCGGCACAGATTTGGGGGTTGCGGTTACCGTGTGTAGCTGTGGCGCGGCAATCGGGTCGGTTGGGAAGAGCGGTGGCTGGCCCGCCGATGCGGGTTCCGCTGGCTATTCGGGGACGCCATCCGGGTAGCCGGGCGGTGTGGCGGGTAACCGTCGCGAGGCCACGTCAGAGAACGCCCAGAGCCACCGCACGGGGGAGTGCAGCGCACATGGGCATTGGTAGCGGAATCTTCCTGATCGCCATCGGTGCGATCCTGACCTTCGCCATCAGAGCCAACGTCTGGTGGGTCGACCTGCGCGCGGTCGGCTGGGTGTTCATCCTGGCCGGGCTGGGCGTCCTGCTCACCACGCTCTGGTTCTGGCAGGACCGGCGCAAGCGGGCGCGGACCCTGATCGTCGAGGAGAACCGGCTCTCGCACCCGACCGCGATGATGCCACCGCCGCCCGATCCGCCGCCGCCGACGGCGCCACCGTCCTGAGCCGCCGCGTCCGACTGCGCCACTGTTCTGAGCCGCCGCGTCCGGCGGCATCACAGGCCTGAACACCGGCGGCGCCATCGCCACCGAGCCACCGGCGGCGTCACCGGCCTGAGTCACCACCACCGTCTTGAGCCACCCGCCACGTACCGGCGGGTGGCTCAGCCGCGTGCGGTGTGCCGGTCGGTGATCGGTGCCCTGCTCGGGCCCAGTTCCGGCCAGTCGACGTCGGGCCGGTGCACCGCCACGTCGCTGGTGCGCATCCCGTCCTGGTCCGCACGCTCCGGGTCGAGCAGCGCCGAGAGGAGCGAGATGCCCGGGTTGTGCGCGATCAGCAGCACCGTACGGGCGGTCGGGTCCACGTCCCGGACCAGTGTCAGCAGGTCCTCCGGGTGCGCCTCGTACGCGTCGGTCTCGTAGCGCACGACGGGAGCGGGGCCGGCCGAGCCGCCCTCCGGTGGGGAGCCGGTCATGCCCATCGCCACGCCGTGCCACGTCTCCCGGGTGCGCCGGGCGGCGGAGCAGATGACCACGTCCGGCAGCAGGTCGTGCTTGGCCAGCCAGGCGCCGGCCGCAGCCGCGTCGGCCTGACCCCGTACGGCCAAGGGGCGCTGCACGTCCGGCACCACCTCGCCGGGTGGCTCGGCCTTGGCGTGCCGGAGCAGCACCAGCGTGCGTTCCCGGGCGGAAGCGTCGGTCATGTCCTCAGCTTGCCCGATTGGCGATCAGAGCGCTTGGGTAAGTCGATGGGTGCCGCAACCTCTCCGATGGCCGCGGCGGAAGGAAACGCCAGGGGACAGCCGAGGAGGCGACGAGATGGGTTTTGGTGGCAGTATCTTCCTGATCGCGTTGGGTGCGATCTTCGCGTTCGCCGTGGAGGCGGATCTGGGCTGGCTCAACCTGGCCGTGGTCGGCTGGGTGCTGATGCTCGCCGGCGTGGCCGGTCTGCTGCTCACCCTCCACTTCTGGAACTCGCGCCGTCGGGCCGTGGTCGCCCCGGTGCGCGGTGAGCGCGTGGTCGCCGAGCAGGTCGTGCCGGTGCGGGACCGGGTCGTGGAGGAGTACCGCGAGGTGCGTCAGCCGCGCCGCACCGTCTGACGTCAGGACGGGACAGCTTCTTTTCCGGGGGCTCCTGCCACGCGGCGGGGCCCCCGGACGCGTGTCCGTCAGGCGAAGAGGGCGAAGTAGATGGCGATGTGGTGGCAGAGCGCGGCCACGAGCGTGCAGGCGTGGAAGAACTCGTGGTGGCCGAAGACGGTGGGCCAGGGGTTGGGCCGGCGGAGCGCGTAGAAGACCGCGCCGACGCTGTAGATCGCGCCGCCCACGATGAGCAGCACCAGGGCGGTGACGCCCCCCTGGTGCAGGATGTCGGGCAGCATCGCGACCGAGACCCAGCCGAGCGCCAGGTAGAGCGGCGCGGAGACCCAGCGCGGGGCGTGCGGCCAGACCAGCTTGACCGCCACGCCGGCGAGCGCGCCGCCCCAGACCAGCGCCAGCATGATCGTGGCCGGCCGCGGTTCCAGCAGCAGTACGCAGAACGGCGTGTAGGTGCCGGCGATGAACACGAAGATCATCGAATGGTCCATCCGGCGCATGATCTGGTAGCCGCGCTCGGACCACACCCGCCGGTGGTAGAGCGCGCTCGTGCCGAAGAGCCCGCAGACCGTGAGGCTGTAGATGAGGCAACTGACAAGCGGGGCCCAGCCGGGTCGGGTGGCGGCGACCGCGCTGAGCACGATGCCGCAGAGTCCGGCGACGAAGAATGCGTACGTGTGCAGCCAGCCGCGCATCCGGGGCTTACCGATGTCGACCGGCTTCAGTCGAAGCGGGGCGGGGGTGGTCACGCCATTAGGTTACGACACCGTAGGTTACTTTCAAGTAGTGCGTCCGGTCACGTGGGACGGCGGCCGACCGCCCCTGGTGTCGTGCGCCGGTCGGGGAGTATGGCGGCATGCGGATCCGATCCGTCGGCGCCCACGCCCTGCTGATCGACTGTGCCGACGCCGACCAGGTGGAGGCGTGGCGGGCCGAGCTGTGGCGGCAGCGCGAACGCGGCGAGCTGACCGCCGTCGAGATCGTGCCGGCCGCCACCACCGTCCTGCTCGACGGGGTGCCGGATCCGCCCGCAGCAGCCGCGCGGATCGCCGCCTGGCCGCCCCGACCAGGCGCACCGAGACCCGAGGCCGTCGCCGGACTGGTCGAGGTTCCGGTGACGTACGACGGGGAGGACCTGCCACTCGTCGCCGAGCACTGGGGCGTGGACGTGCCGGCGGTGGTGGACCGGTTGCTGCGTACCCCGTTCCGGGTGGCCTTCTGCGGCTTCGCCCCCGGGTTCGCCTACCTCACCGGGCTGCCCGCCGAACTGGCGGTGCCCCGGCTGTCCACCCCGCGCTCCCGGGTGCCGGCGGGCTCGGTCGCCCTGGCCGGCCCGTACGCGGGAATCTATCCGGCGGCCTCGCCCGGCGGCTGGCTGCTGGTCGGGCGTACTGCGATGGGCCTCTTCGACGTGCACGCCGACCCGCCCGCCCGGCTCACCCCGGGCACCCGGGTACGCCTGGTGGCCGCGTGAACCCGGTGGTCGAGGTGCTCCGCGCCGGGGCGCTGACCACCGTCCAGGACCTGGGTCGGGCCGGCTGGGCGCACCTCGGCGTACCCCGGTCGGGCGCGCTCGACCCGGCGGCGCTGCGGCTGGCCAACCGACTCGTCGGCAACCCGGAGTCCGCCGCCGGCCTGGAGATCACGATGACCGGCTGCGAGCTGCGGTTCCTCCGCGCGACTGCGGTCGCGGTGACCGGTGCCGGTGCCGCCGTGCGGGTCGGCGACCGCCCCGGTGACGTGGGTCGGCCGCTGTCGGTGCCGGCGGGCGCCGTGCTGCGCATCGGCCCGCCGCGCGACGGCCTGCGCAACTGGCTCGCGGTCGGCGGCGGGTTCGCCGTCGAACCCGTGCTCGGCAGCCGCGCCACCGACACCCTCTCCGGGCTCGGCTCGCCGCCGCTGCGCGACGGCGACCGGCTGCCCCTGGGCGCACCGGCCGGACCGCCCGCCCCGGTGGACGTCACCGTCCCGGCGCCCACCCCGACCGAGCTGCGGCTGACCCTGCGCCTCGGCCCACGCGAGGACTGGTTCACCGCCACCGCGCTGGACCGGCTGTTCGGCAGCGCGTACACGGTGAGCCCGGTCAGCAACCGGGTCGGCGCGCGACTCACCGGCGCGGCGCTGCCCCGCGCGGTGGCCGGGGAACTGCCCAGCGAGGGCATCGTGCTCGGGGCGGTGCAGGTGCCGGCGGACGGCCAACCGTTGATCTTCCTCGCCGACCATCCGACCACCGGCGGGTACCCCGTCGTCGGGGTGGTGGACGACGTGACCCCCCTCGCACAGGCCCGGCCAGGGACTACGGTCAGGTTCCATGGACCTCAACGCTGACCTCGGCGAGGGATTCGGCATCTGGCGACTCGGCGACGACGCCGCGCTGCTGGACCTCGTCACCTCCGCCAACGTCGCCTGCGGCTTCCACGCCGGCGACGCGTCCACCATGCGCCGGGTCTGCGAGGGCGCCGCCGAGCGCGGGGTGGCCGTCGGCGCGCAGGTCGGCTACCGGGACCTCGCCGGCTTCGGCCGGCGGCACATCGCGTACGCCTTCGCGGAGCTGCGCGACGAGGTCACCTACCAGCTCGGCGCCCTGGACGCGTTCTGCCGGCTGTTCCGCACCCGGGTCCGCTACCTGAAGCCGCACGGGGCGCTCTACCACGCCGCCGCCCGCGACGAGACCCAGGCGGCGGCGCTGGTCGCGGCGGTCGGCGACTACGACGACCAGCTGCCGCTGCTCTGCCTGCCCGGCTCGGTCCTCGCCCAGCTCGCCGCCGGCGCCGGACTGCGGGTGGTCGCCGAGGGCTTCGCCGACCGGGGCTACCTGCCCAACGGCTCGCTGGTGCCGCGCCCCGCACCCGGGGCGCTGGTCACCGACCCGGAGGAGGTGGCCGCCCGGGCCGTGCGGATGGCCACCGAGCGGACCGTGGTCGCGGTCGACGGCAGCGTCGTCCCGTGCCCGGTCGAGTCGATCTGCCTGCACGGCGACACACCCGGCGCGGTCCGCTGCGCCGAACTGGTGCGCGCCGCCCTGATCGACGCGGGGGTCGCGCTCACTCCGTTCGCGTGACGTCAGGCGTCGTCCAGGCCCCTGAGCACCAGCGGGAGCCGGGCGGCGGCGCCCTCGACCACCCGGACCGGGACGCCCCAGTCCTGCCGGGTCAGGTGGCAGGCCGCGTGCTCGACGTCCGCGTCGCAGGTCGCCGCCTGCGCGGTCACCTGGAGCACACCCCCGGCCACCGTGCCGTCGACCACCAGCCGGCGGGACAGTTCGGTGCCGGTCCCCGCCCCCTCCAGCAGCAGCTCCGGCGGCGACGCCGACACCACCAGTCGCGTCGACGGGCCGTACGTCTCGTCGAGCTTCTGCCCCGGCGCGGGCGTGAAGATCACGTCCAGGGTCACCTCGCCGGCCGCCACGTCGGTGGGCTTGCGCTCGGTACGGTGCCGGGGACCGTCGACGGTGCTCGCGCCGGCCGCCGATAGCGCGCCGGGCGCCAGCCGGGTCAGCCGGTGCGCGGCGGACTCCACCACGAGCACCTCGCCGGCCGGGGTGAGCACCAGGTCGCTCGGCTCGGCGAGGCCCTCGGCGACCGTCGAGACCCGGTTGTTCTCCGGGTCGAAGCGGCGGACCGCCCCGTTGTACGTGTCGGCGATCAGCACCGAGCCGTCCGGCAGCGCGCACACCCCCAGCGGGTGCTGGAGCAGCGCCTCCGCCGCCGGCCCGTCGACGTGCCCGAAGTCGAAGAGCCCCTGCCCGACGGCGGTGCCCATGACGTCGTTCTCGACGTACCGGATCGCGCTGGTCTCGCTGTCGGCCACCCAGAGCCGCGCGCCGTCGGCGGAGACGGAGAGGCCGGACGGCTGCGCCATCCACGCCTCGGCCAGCGGGCCGTCGCGCAGGGCCTCGACGGTGGTGCCCGCGTACATGCCGGCGGTGCGCTTCACCGGGTCGAACCACCAGAGCTGGTGGATGCCGGCCATCGCGATGACGACCTTGTCGTCGTACCAGGCCAGGTCCCAGGGGGAGGAGAGGTCGACCGAGAGCGCGTCGTGCGAGTGGTCGTCGACCGTGGAACGCCACTGCCGGCCGGTGCCGGCGACCGTCACCACCTCGCCGTCGGCCAGCCGTACGCCGCGCAGCAGGTGGTTGACGGTGTCGGCGACCACGAGGTCGTAGCCGGCCACCTCGGCGGTGTGCGCCGGCAGCAGGCACAGCCCCTGCGGCTCGGAGAAGGTGGCCGCCCCGGCGGGACCGTCGACCCGGCCCCGGCTGCCCGTGCCGATCCGCCGTACCAGCGTCTCGCCGTCGGGGGCCAGTTCCGCCAGCGAGTGCCGGGCCGAGTCGGACACCAGCAGGTTGCCGTTCTCCAGCAGCACCGCCTTGCCCGGGAAGCGCAGCGTGGTCTGCGGCTCGGCGGGCGGGACGTACGGGCCGTCGCCCCGGTGCAGGGTGCCCTTCGCCTCGTGGGTGGCGATCAGGTCGTCGACGAGGCGGGCGAGCCCTTCGGCGTGACCTTCACCCGCCATCGTCGCCACCACGTAGCCCTCGGGGTCGATCACCGACAGGGTGGGCCAGGCGCGGGCCGCGTACTGCTGCCACATGTCCAGTTCGGGGTCGTCGAGCACGGGGTGGTGGACGCCGTACCGCTCCACGGCGGCGGCCAGCGCGTCCGGGTCCTTCTCGTGCTCGAACTTCGGCGAGTGCACGCCGATCACGACGAGCACGTCGCCGTACTTCTCCTCCAGCGGGCGCAGCTCGTCGAGCACGTGCAGGCAGTTGATGCAGCAGAAGGTCCAGAAGTCCAGGACAGTGATACGACCTCGGAGGTCCTGCAATGTCAGGTTCCGTCCACCCGTGTTGAGCCACTGCCGGCCCCGCAGTTCGGGGGCACGTACGCGCGCTGTCGTTCCCATGCCAGCCAGCCTGCCATGTCTCGCTGGAGCCGAGCCGGGCTCCGTGACCCGGAAGACAAGGATCCTCGGCTGCGCCGGGGAGCCACGTCGCGCTTGCTCAGCGGCATGAGGCGGTCGGCGTCCGGGCTTTCGTCCGGCAGCGCCCGCAGGGCGGCCTCACCCCGCGCCCCCGGTCGCCAACCGCGCCCATGAGCCTCGGCAACGGACGACGCCGGCAGACGTTCGCTTCACGACGGGCGAGTTCGCCGGCCCCGAGGCTCAACGGGCCGTTGGGCGTGAGGCTCATCCGCCGGACCAGGATCGCGCCATCGGGCACCCTGCGCGGGACCGGACCGGGTGGCAGCCAGGCGGCGGACATGGGCTGTTCGCGGTAGGGCACCGGGGCTCCTCGGGACGGTGGCGAATCGTTACGGTGCACGGCATGGGTGCTCTCAAGCCGTGGCACATCGCCACGCTGTGTTGTGTCGTCTCGTCCGCCGCGCTCATTGGCGGTCTGGTCTGGTTCCTGGCCACGCGGGCGAACCGGCGCTAGCCGGGGCCGACGCTGCGGAGGCCATTTCGGCACCGGTCGTCCCACGGGGATGGTTGGCTGGCAGGCCGACGGGCCGCGACAGGTCGACCGGGGCCCCTACACGACCTGGCGGGCGATCGTGGGGAGGACGAAACCGTCCTCGGCGAGCGCCCTGGCGAGTTCGTGACGGCGATGGATGCCGAGCTTGCTGTAGGCGCGATGGAGGTGGTTCTCGGCGGTGCGCGCCGAGATGGTCAGCGCCCTGGCGATCGCGGGGGTGTCCATACCCGTCGCGGCGAGTTCGCTGACCTGCCGTTCCCGGTCGGTCAGAGCCGGAGCGGTCCTGGGCTCGGGCAGCCACTCCGGCCAGGTGCCCTGGTGCTCGCCGAGTAACCGCTGGGTCCTTCTGGCCAGTGCGTTCGTGACCCGGCCGCCACCGAACATCGCCCCGTTGGCCGCAGCTTCCAATGCGAAACCGCGGTATCCGAGCTCCTCGAACGTGGCGCTGACCCGGTTGAGTACCCGCGCGTCCCGGCGGGCCAACGCCTCCGCGTGCTCGGCGAGGAGGGCGAAGAGTCTGCCGTCCGTCTTGGCGGCGAGTTCGCGGACCCGGCTGGCCGCGGCGGCGGACGGGGCGAGCCGCACCTCCACATGCAGGAACTCCGTGGCCATCAGCAGATCCCCGGCCCTGGCCGCCTCGGCCGCCAGGCGGCGTAGGAGGGTGGCGGCTCCGGTCCGGTTGCCCGAGATGACCAGTGCCCACACCTCGCCGAAGGCGCCATAGTCGGAAGCGGTGCGTGCCGTCGCGCCCCGACGGAGTCGGGAAAGCAGCTCCTGTGCCTTCTCGACCTGCCCGAGTTGTGCCTCGACACCGACGCCGATAGCCAGCAGGGTTTCCCGGAACCTGAAGCCGACCCGCTCGGCGGTGAGCGCACGGGCCTCACGCAACCACCGTGCCGCCTGCCCGGCGTTCCCCTGGTAGTAGGCGCAGATCCCGCCCGCGAGGGCGATGGTAGCGACCCCGTCCGGCGTGCCGTGCTCCACGGCGTCCCGGTAGTGGCGTCCCACCAGGTCCGCCGCTTGGCGGACGGCACCGGCCATGATGAGGGCCTGCACGTGAGTGGCCTGGAGGAGCGCGCGCATCGCCGGCCAGATCGAGGGCTTTCCGCTCAGGTCCGTGGGGAACTCCGCGACGGCCCGCTCGGGTCTTCCGCCCAGCAGCAGGAGTCGCGGGCGGAGCGGCGGGACCACGCCCGCCAGGAGCGGGTCGCGCGGCGGGTGCTGCGAGAGCTGGTCCACCGCGTCGGCCGCCTCGGCGGCCGGGCCGCCGAAGGCCATGACGAACGCGTCGGCCGCCAGCAGGTCGGCGTGGACGTCGGCGGGCAGCGCGGCCCGCGCCTCGGCGATCATCCGGAGCGCGCTGTCCGGCTCGTCGATTCCCCAACACCGGTTGACGGCGCGCAGGGCGGCGGCGTTCGCGCGTGCCGCCGGATCGGTCAGGTTCCGGTACGCCTCGGCCAACCAGCGCTCTGCCGAGCGATGACTGCCTCGGGCAAGCAGTGCGCGGCCGAGGTGCCAGGCGGCTGCGGGCCCGTGCACCTGTCGTGCGAGTTGCTCCGCGGTGGCCGCGTCGTGGCCGAGTAGCGCCTCCGCGGAGGCTCGCAGCACCTCGTCATCGGGAACCTCGAACCGGGCGGCCAACCGCCACAGGACGTCGCGGACCCGGTCGGGGGACCCGGTCGCCTCCAGCGCCGCGACCAACTCGGCGTGCACGCGCCGGGCCCGCAACAGCCCGGTCCGCGTACGGACGGTGCGGGCGGTGAGTGGGTGGGCCACGGTGACCGGTGTGGACGGGTCGGACGGGTCGAGCCGGATGAGGCCGAGCTCCTCCAGACGTTCGATCACCGACATCGGGGCCAGGTGTTCGATCACGTCGACCGGAGCCCCGTCCCCATAGGCGATGTATCGCAGTGCCGCGGACTCCTCCGTCGACAGCGACTCCAACGGTCCCGTCAACGCGTCACCGGCCCAGGCCCGGACGACCGTGCCCTGTCGCCAGCCCACCACGTGATCGTGGAGGGTCAGCGCGTCGTTCTCTACCGCGTTCCGCAGCAGTTCGCGCAGGAGGAGCGGATTGCCGCCGGTGAGCCGCCACAATCCGTCCGCGGTGAGCCCGTCGACGTCGGTACCGAACGCGGCGGAGATCAGCTGCCTGGTGTGTTGCCAATCCAGTGGTGCGAGATCCACCCGGTCGAGCCGTACGGTCCGGCGCAGCACATCGACCGGGCCCGTGCCAATCGCGGTCTCCGCTGCCGCGAGCAGCACCCGCACCCTTTGCTCCGAGGCCAGTTTTCCCACGAGTCGTGCGGCAGCCTCGTCCAGGCCGCTCACGTTGTCGACGGCGAGAACCACCAGGTGCTGGCCGGTCGGCCGAGGAAGGCTCTCGATGAGCCGGTGCAGGGCTCCTGCCGGCGCGGTGTCAAGCGGCTCCACCTGCGGAGCCAGGTGACGGGCCACGCCGAGCGGAGCACCCTGGTCCGTCATGGTTCCGTTGGCTGGCAGCACATGGTGGCCCTTGGCCACGCAACGGTGCAGGACGGCCTCCAGGACCCGGCTCTTGCCCACTCCGGTAGGCCCCGTGACCAGCACTGCGCGCCCCTCGGGCGCCAACAGCCGATCGATCGTCCGGTCGATGTCGGGGTCGCGGCCCACCAGTGGCCACCGCCGTCCGATCTGAGCGGTCGAGCTGATCATCGCGTCGGGCACGGGAACTCCTGTTGGGCGGGTGTTCGCAGCACCGGGGTCACGAGGCCGGTCTGCCAGGATATCCGGCTGGCAGGCCTCCTAGATCGAGCGCCAGGCCCGGGTGCCGGCACGTCCAGTCGACTCGCCCTGCCCAGACGGGTAGCCGTCCCGCCCATTCGCGATGCCCCCGGCTGCCGGACACCGCTGCCCGTCCACAGCCCTGCCCTGCGGGCCTTGTGTGACCTGGGGCACATTTATCTGAGTATTCACTACTCAGGCGTGCGGGCGAGAGGTCGGGACATCATCAGTGCTGACGCCAGTCGGAGCGTGTGAATTCCGCTGATTGGCGAAAAGAATCATTTGTAGCCGCAATCTCCGCAGCGCCAGAAAGTGGGTTGTTCACAAATGCTGTACGACCGAAACCTCAGAAGATGGGGGGCTCGTGTGCTGCTTGCCGCCGCTCTCCTCATCGGTTCAATTACCGTTACGCCGCCAGCCGTCGTGCACGCCAAGTCGCCAGCCACCAACGTTCAATACGGCAAGGCCTGGGTCGACTTCAACGCCGACGGGAAGACCGATTACTGCGATCTAGGAGGTCCGGGTCTGAGGTGTGTGCTCTCCACGGGCACCGGCCTCGGCCAGCGGATCACGGGGTTCAACGAGGACCCCGGTTACAAGGAGGGGCGGGCCTGGGTCGACTTCAACGGCGATGGTCGTACCGACTACTGCCGTGTGGTCGGGTCCGGAAGCAAGTCCCTGTCCTGCACCCTGTCGAACGGAACGTCTGTCGGGTCGACGCATACGTCGGGCGGGCTCGACCCGGGCTGGACCGCAGGTCAGGCCTGGGTCGACTTCAACGCGGACGGGCGTGCCGACTTCTGTCGGGTGATTGGGACCTGGAGCCAGAAGGTGCAGTGCACGGTCTCCACGGGTAACGGGTTCGGTGCCACCTACACCTCGGGCAACCTCGACGCGGGCTGGGACGCCGGTCGGGACTGGGTGGATGTCAACGGGGACGGCCGCGCTGACTACTGCCGCGTCGTCGGTACCAGCAAACTTCAGTGCACGCTTTCCACGGGCGCCGGGTTCGGCACCACCTTCACATCCACCACGCTGGACGGTGGATGGGACGACAGCCGCGACTGGGTCGACTTCAACGGCGACGGGCGCGTCGACTACTGCCGGGTCGTCGGAAATCTCTCGAATTCGGTCCAGTGCACGCTCTCGACGGGCACCAACTTCGGGTCGACCATCACTTCGCCTGCCATGGATGTCGGGTACTGGGTCACCCGAGGATGGGCCGACTTCAACGGTGACGGTCGCCTCGACTTCTGCCGCATCAACAACGATCGCGGCGTCTGCACGGTGTCGAACGGCAGCAGTTTCGGTGCCACCTATTCGCACCCGTCCACGAACTACAGCTACGTCGGCGCGAACGGGTGGGCGGACCTCAACGGAGACGGGCGAGCCGACCACGCGGCCCTTGAGGAGCAGACCACCTTCTACCTCTCCACCGGGACGGGTTGGGGTGGCCCCTTGACCAGTCCGCTCCCGTACGACTGATCCTCGGCGGTGCAAACGACGGCGGGGCCACGGGAGACCGTGGCCCCGCCGTCGTTTCGTCTGCTACTGGCCCGCCGGCTTGAGGCAGAGCACGCGGTTCGTCCCGCCGCCCTTGAGCTCCACGTGCGGCTGGGTCGGGTCGGCGCACTTGTCCTTGGCGTCCACCTTGGAGACCACGGTGAAGGCGCCCGCCTCGCCGCACTCCGCCGCCGCTGCCCCGGCCTCGCCCGACTTCTTGACGCAGCTGCCGACCGCCGGGTCGAACGCCGGGGCCGGGTCGTCGCCGCCGACCTTGCCGAGCAGCATGAGCAGCCCCAGCGGCACCGCCAGGATGAGCACCGCCGCGACGAGCACCGCGGCGAGCACCCGGCCGTTGCGGACCTTGGGCGTGGGGGCCGGCTCGGCCTTCGGCTCCGCGATCGGCTTGAACGAGTCGAAGCGGTTCGGCTCCTGCTCCGGGCCGCCCTGGTCCCACGGGCCGGGCTGCTGCGGGGGCGGCGGGAACGCCGACGGGAACGCGCCGCCCGACGTGGGCGCGGCGGTCGGGGCGGGCCCGTAGCCGGGTGCCGCGCCGGCGGCGTTCGGCGTACCGAAGGGGTCGGCGGGCCGGTCGGCGCTGTCGTGCGGCCGGACCCCGTTGACCGGCCGGTCGCTGGCCGGCGGGTCGACGAAGGACGGTACGCCCGGCGGGAAGGCCGGAGGCGCGGCCGGCGAGGCGGGCGCCATCGGGGCGACCGCGCCGAAGACGGCGGTTCCGCTCGGTGCCCGGTCCCGGTCGTCGAAGCGGCCCTCGTGGCCCTGGTCGAACCGGTTCTCGGTGCCCTGGTCGAACCGGTTGTCCTGACCCTGGCCGAAGCGCGGGTCCGGTCCCTGCTCGAAGCGCGGGTCCGGTCCCTGCTCGAAGCGCGGGTCCGGTCCCTGCTCGAAGCGCGGATCCGGCCCCTGGTCGAAGCTGGGCGCCGGCGCGTGGTCCGGCCGGTGTCCGCGCGGGTCCTCCTGCTCCGGCTCGTCCGCCGGCTCAGGGCGGGCCGGTCGGCCGTACACCCGGGGCTGCGGCGCGGGCGCACCGCCCGGTCGCAGGGCCTGGTCGGTCGGCGGCAGCACCCGGCTGGCCAGCGGCACCGAGGCGCTCGCCGACACGCTGCCGGCGGCCGGTTCGGCGCCCTCCGACGAGGGTACGGCCGCCCGCCCGCCCACCTCCGGCGAGGTGCGCGGCGCGGGGACCACCGGACCGGCGGGCGACTGCGGCTCGTCGTGCCGGGAGCCGGCCTGGGCCCAACCCGGCTGCTCCTGCTCGTACGCCGGCAGGCCGCCGTCCCGGCCGGGCTGCTCGGGGGCGAACTGGGCCGGCGGCGCGTAGTCGACGGGCGGGGCGGAGGCCAGGCTGGCGCCGGGCACCCGCTGCTCCTGCGGCGGCAGCGGCACGGCGTTGGCCGGCGAGATGCCGGGCCCTGGTGCGGGCTGGTAGATCGGGGGTTCCTCGGCCCGCTCCGGCTCCCAGCCGTTGCCGGCCCGGCCCGGGGCGGGCTCGCCCGCCTCCGCGCGGCCCCACACCTCGTCCGCCGACCACGGCTCGACGTCCGGTACGGCCGGGCGCTCGGCGGCGTTGCCGGCCCACTGCGGCGGGTTCTCGGCAGCGGGAGCCCACGGCTTCGGCCCGCCGTCGCCGGGTGCCGGGACGGAGGCGCGGCCGGGCGGGGTGGAGGTGGGCTGCGGGGCGCCCCAGCCGTTCGCGTCCCGGTCGTCGGACTGCGAGGGCACGGACGCGGCACCCCGTGCGGAGCGCTCGTCCCGGGCCGGCCACTCGCCGCCCTGGGGCTGGTCGTCCCGGGGCGCGTCGTCGCGGGAGGCGGCCCAGGCGCCACCCGGAGGCTGCTCGCCCTGCTGCTGCTCGGTGCCGGCCCAGCCGCCGGAGCGGTTGGGGTCGTCCTGCTGCTGTCCGGGGTTCCAGCCGTTGGCGGGGTCCTGAGGGGACTCGGAGTTCCAGCCACCGGAGCGGTTGGGGTCGTCCTGGGCGGGCCAGGGCTGGGGGGTGGGTGCGGGCTGCGGGACCCGGGCGGCGCCGCGGGCGGCGGGCTCGGGCTGCGCCCAGGCGGGGGACGCCTGCTCGCCGGATCCCCAGGCGGGCTGCTCGGCCTGCTGCTGGCCGCCGGGCCAGGCGCCGGAGCGGTTCGGGTCGTCCTGCTGCCAGCCGCCGGAGCGGTTCGGGTCGTCCTGCTGCTGGCCGTCGCCGGGGCGGTCGGCGTCGTTCTGCTGCGCGGCCCAGTCGCCCTGCGCGGGCCGGTCGTCCGGGGCGGCGCCACCGGCCCAGCCGCCGGGCCGGGGCTGCTCGTCCTGCTGCTGGTCGCCGGCCCAGCCGCCGGAGCGGTTGGGGTCGTCCTGGGCGGGCCAGGGCTGGGGGGTGGGTGCGGCCGCCGGTGCGGGCTGCGGGACCCGGGCGGCGCCGCGGGCGGCGGGCTCGGGCTGCGCCC